>NZ_JBGOOV010000002.1:43847-240796 GCF_041439795.1 Shewanella sp. 5S214 | reverse complement strand
ATTCAACCACGTCGCGAAATTATCGCTTTTCAGATAATTTTGATGTGGCGGCTGGATGTTCCAAGAGGGAACAGCCGTTGGTTTCCTCTTGGTCTGGTGTGGGCGACGCGCCACGACGTTAGTGGCCGCAGGCCATAAAGTACAAAAGTACAAAGCAAAACAAACACCTGGATCCCGGCTCAAAAGCACTACCGGGACGACGAGAAAACTGTTAATAAGATAATCCCCCGCTATACATAAAACAAAAAGTGTCCGCTCGGACACTTTCTCAATGACCGGACAGTTTATACATCTGTCCGCGGACACTTTTAGAGTGTTCGGTTATCTTTTTAAATACTTATCATTTTGAAAAATAACAATAAATAACTATTGGCATGGCTTGTGCTTTATCTTGGTATAAATGTGAAGTTGTGGGTGCGGTTTGTGCGTACCTAAGGACCTGAGATGATTAAAGACACAAGTAGCCAAGATACTGTTATTGCGCCTAAGTTAGGTCGTAAGTTGCGCTTACCCTTAATTATAGGTGGCGGTGCAATATTGATGAGTGCATTGGTGTGGGCGAGTTTGGGCCATGACAGTTCGGTGCGTTCAGTTGATGGCGCTGAATTACGCTTAGCAACGATCACTCGTGGAACCTTAGTTCGTGATATAGCCACTACCGGTAAAATAGTGGCTGCTAATGCGCCGATTTTATATAGCACCGAAGAAGGTGTGGTGACTTTACTGAGCCAACCAGGTGATGAAGTTGAGCAAGGACAGGTAGTCGCTAAAATTGAGAGCCCACGTTTGCAAAGTGAATTACAACAACAGCAGTCGATGCTTGAAGGGATGCAGGGCAGTTTAGAACGTGCCAAGTTAGACGCCCGCCGCGAGCAACTTCGTGTCAGTCAGATTTTAGACATGGCGACAGTGGATTTAGAAGCTGCGGATCGTGAAAGTCGTCGTGGCGATCAATTGATTGAGTCGAGTTTGATCAGCAAAATCGATTTTGAAAAAAGCAAAGATGATTTACACAAAGCTAAATTACTGCATAAGCATGCCCAGCAAGAAGTTGAGTTAATGCGCGATACCCTGAGTTTTGAAATTAAAAACCGTACTCTTGAAGTACAACGTCAAGATTTAGTGGTGAGAGAGTTAACTCGTCAGGCCAATGCTCTGAATATTATCGCTCCGGTTAGCGGCATTATTGGTAACTGGTTGGTGGAGCAAAAAGCCCGTATCGGTCCGAGTCAGCCAATGCTAACTGTGGTCGACTTAA
This sequence comes from Shewanella sp. 5S214, assembly GCF_041439795.1. Lineage (NCBI taxonomy): Bacteria > Pseudomonadati > Pseudomonadota > Gammaproteobacteria > Alteromonadales > Shewanellaceae > Shewanella > Shewanella sp. 5S214. Next base: position 239,538 of record NZ_JBGOOV010000002.1, on the reverse strand, counting down.
CCGCCTTTGAAGCAGAGCTTGCGGTGCCAGAATCTTATGCCGATGAGTTGGGCTTGGGAATGGATGTTGAGTTGAGTTTTGGTAGCGTTAATGTGGTTGGCCAATTGTCGTCAATTTCACCTGAGGTGCGTAACCGCGAAGTGACTGCCCGAGTGCGCTTTGCAGACAGCAACACCTTATCATTACGTCAAAACCAGCGTTTATCTGCCCGAGTATTACTGGAAAACAGACCCAATGTGTTGATAGTAAAACGCGGTGATTTTCTCAATCTTGGCGGTGAAGTGGCCTATCAAGTGAATGACGCGGTTGCTCATAAGAAAACCGTCAAACTGGGGGCACGCAGTATGAGCCAAGTTGAAGTGATTGAAGGCGGTGACGAAGGGGATGTTTGGGTGATATCAGGTACCGAAAGCTTTAAAAATGAACCTAATATTCAGATCCGCTAAGCAAGTCTGCAACTAAGTTAATGACTTAAGCACATAACGAAACACTCAACTGAGTAAGGACATTCAATGACTTTTATTCAACGTAGACAGCTTATCGCACTCGCTGCTTTATTTGTTCTCGCAATAGCTGTGAGTTATCGCATTGATAATCATACCGATTGGTTATCGGTGAGTTTGCAGTTAATTGACATGAGCAGCCAGGTTTCAACTCGGCTAACGGGGGTCAATCCGGCCGTTCGCTTGCATATTGATATTAGCGACATGGTCAACATTAAGCTGCTGTTTTAGCCTCGGCTAGCGGGTACTGTCGCTGGCAGCACTAATCAAATCAGCGACCACGACATATCACCTAAACCGATAATAACAACACTCATAGCATTAAAAAAAGCATTAAAAAACAGTATTCAGATTAGTAAGATTCACATTATCAGCCATAAGCGCTGGGATGCGACAACCGAATTAACCAAGGAAGCCATTATGTTATCCATGAAAAACATCAGTAAAGTATTCAAAACCGATTTAGTTGAAACCCATGCGCTACGTGACTTTAATCTGGAAGTGAATGAAGGCGAGTTTGTGGCAGTGACGGGCCCATCAGGCTCAGGTAAAACCACTTTTTTGAATATTGCCGGTTTACTTGAAGGGTTTTCATCTGGGCAATACAGTCTTGATGGCGTCAATGTATCGAATTTAAGCGATAACAAAAGTGCCAAAGTGCGTAATGAAAAAATTGGCTTTATATTTCAGGGGTTTAATTTAATTCCTGATCTCAATTTAGCCGAAAACGTCGAAGTACCATTACGCTATCGCGGTATGAATGCCAGTGAGCGTAAGCGTCGAGTCGAGTCAGCATTAGAGCAAGTGGGTTTAGGTGCGCGAATGAAGCACTTACCGACACAATTATCGGGTGGACAACAGCAACGCGTAGCGATTGCGCGAGCATTAGCGGGCGAACCTCGATTTTTATTAGCCGATGAACCTACCGGTAATTTAGACAGCTTAATGGCGCGTCAGGTGATGGAGCTGCTTGAGAATATTAATCAACAAGGCACCACCATTATTATGGTGACTCACGACTCCGAACTCGCACGTCGCGCGCAGCGCAATATTCAAATTGTCGATGGCCAAGTATGTGACTTTTCCATGTATCAACAAGCTGCTACAGGCACGCGATAATCGCATAAGGGGAATATTATGTTTTTTTACTATTGCGATTTAGCATGGCGAAGCATACGTAAAACGCCGATGTTATCGATGTTAATGGTGTTAGCCATCTCGATTGGGATTGGTATTACCATCACCACGTTAAATGTCTATAAAACCATGTCTTATAATCCGGCAGGTGATCGCAGTGAAGTGATTAACTCGGTACAGTTGTGGAGCCAAGGATTGGATACGTGGGATGAGTTTATTGCCAATATTACTTATACAGATGCAATGAATTTGCGTAATAACGATGAGTTAAGCCTTAAAGCTGCCAGTTATCGCACTGGGTTAGCTTTGCAGTCTGATAATCCAAAGATTGAACCAGTATTGCAAAGTGTGCGAGTTACCGACAGAGACTTTTTTAGGATTTTCTCGGTACCATTTTTATATGGCAGTTACTGGGATGCCAGCGTTGATTTACGCCCAGCGTATCAAGTTGTCATTAGCCAAAAGTTAAATTTACGCTTTTTTGAAGGTAAAAACAGTGTGGGTAAAACGGTGTTTTTAGATCGTAAACCTTATCAAATTGTGGGGGTGATTGAAGATTGGAATCCACAACCTAAATATTACGATCCAACTAATGGCGCATTTAATGATGCTGAAGAAATATTCATTCCTTTTTCGTTAACCGAACAAGAAGAGTTTGATGTGTGGGGCAATACCAGTGGTTGGAAATTTGAACCCATGCTCACTTACAAGGATCGATTAACGTCAGAAAAAGTGTGGATTCAATTTTGGACCGAACTCAAAAGCGATGAGCAAAAACAAAGTTATTTAGCGTGGTTAATCCGTTATGTCGAGCAACAAAGAGCCATTGGCCGCTTTACTGATACGGCTAAAACCGCTGGCGAATCAGTGCAAATTAGCGATATCAGCAAATGGCTTGAAGATAATGAAGTGGTGCCCAAAGATAACAAAATATTAGTCGGTTTAAGCTTACTGTTTTTAAGCGTTTGCTTAGTCAATATTCTCGGTTTATTGCTGACTAAATTTTTAAAGCGTGCGCCTGAGGTGGGGGTCCGTCGTGCGATTGGCGCTAGCCGTGGACAGATTTTTAGCCAGTACATGGTCGAAGTGGGCATGATTGGCTTTATTGGTGGGGTAGTCGGGTTGTTATGGGCATGGGGTTCGTTAACGGCGCTACACAGCTATTTTTCAGTGGACCAAAGTGTCACAGGGCTTGATCTCAGTATGTGGTTTATCACCCCAATTATCGCTATTTCAACGGCGATATTGGCAGGGGTTTATCCTGCATGGGTAGTGTGTCGCACTAAACCCAGCGTGTATTTAAAAGCCCAATAACGGATTATAAACAAGGACATCACCATGCTACATATCAAACCGATTTTATCCAGTTTACTGCGCAGTAAAAGCGCGCCGGTTTTATTGCTATTACAGATCATTTTGTCTGTTGCGATTGTCGCCAATGCTAGCTTTATTATTAACGAGCGTTTGTCGTTAATGCAGCGTGAGTCGGGCTATGCAGAAGATCAAATACTCACATTCAGTGTTTATAACTTCGACCCAGCCGTTGATAATCTTAAGCAAAATGAGGTAGATCAACAGATTTTACGTTCACTTCCTAATGTTATCGATGCCAGTTCTAGCAATATGTTGCCCTTAAGTGACAGTGGTTGGATGGATCGCTATGTTGACAGCCCAAATGAAGATACGGCCAAAAGTACTCCAGGTTTTGCATTTTACTTGGGTAACGAGCATTTGCTCAATGTGATGGGCGCTAAGTTAATTGCCGGACGCAACTTTACGGCAGATGAAATTAATACCAGCTTGAGTGATAGCGGCATGCTGGCGCTAGTGTCGCAACCTTTAGCTAAAGCCTTTTGGGGAGATGAATCGCCGCTGGGTAAAACCATGTATCAAGGAGAGCAAAGTGTTACCATTATTGGCGTGGTTGATAAACTGCAAGGGGCTTGGGTTGATAACAAGAACTTTGAATACAGCGTGATCCAAAATATCGATTTTGGCGGCAACAGCAGTAATAAATCTTATATGGTACGGGCATTACCTGAACACATCCCCGCGTTAGAAAACGCTATCCGAAAAGCCCTCCATGCTGAAAATCCCAATCGGGTTTTTGATAACTTTCAAACTCTGAGTGAAATCAGAAACCTGACTTACAGTAACCACCGTTTAATGGCGACCGTATTAAGTATTATGGTGGTGTTATTGCTACTCATTACTGCGCTAGGATTAACGGGTATGGTGATGTTTAATATTCAACGTCGCACCAAACAAATCGGCACTCGCCGTGCATTGGGAGCTCGTAAGCGTGACATCATTGAATATTTTATGGTTGAAAACTATCTGATTTGTATTGTCGGTGGTGTTATTGGCGGCATGTTATCACTTGTATTGGGACAGCAATTAATGAAACTGTATAGCTTACCAATGGTGCCGGTAGTTTATCCGATAGCATCTGTGGTTGGCTTACTGATAGTTACCACGCTAGCGGTTATTATTCCCGCGGCTAAAGCGGCCAATATTTCACCTGCGATGGCGACGCGCAGCGTCTAGAGTCATGCTGATTTTATTCGCAATCTAGTTAGCTTTGCGCTAGCGTGCTAGGCTAGCAAAGGTGCTCAATCAACATCGCGTTTTGGAGTTTAACCAATGAGAATTACATCAAAGTAATGGATAATATTTTAATTGTTGACGACAACCATGCCATTTGCCAAGCCCTTGCGCTGATGATTGAACTGCATGGCTATCAGGCTATTTTTTGTCACACGCCAGAAGCTGCAGTTGAGATTGTCACTCATAAAGAGATCTGCTTGGTGATCCAAGACATGAACTTTAGCCGTGATACCACTTCGGGTGAAGAGGGCAAACAGTTGTTTTATGGTTTACGTAAATTACAGCCTAATTTACCGATTATTTTAATGACCGCCTGGACTCAACTTGAAACAGCTGTTGAACTGGTTAAAGCGGGCGCGGCTGATTACATGGGCAAACCCTGGGATGACGCCAAGCTGCTCAATAGCATTAGCAACTTATTATCTATTTATCGATTATCACAACAAAATAGCCAATTAAGTCGCATACACAGCGAGCGGATGTCGGCCATTAATGGTGCTGATTTATGTGGGCTAGTATTTGGTAGTGGCGCGATGCAGCGCTGTGTTGATTTGGCGTTACAAGTGGCACGTTCTGATGTGTCGGTGATGATCACTGGCCCAAATGGCGCGGGTAAAGATAAAATCGCCGATATTTTACAGGCTAATTCGCCACTAAAAGATAAACCTTTTATTAAGGTCAACATTGGCGCTTTGCCGCTAGATTTATTAGAGGCTGAGCTATTTGGCGCAGAAGCCGGCGCCTTTACGGGGGCCAATAAAACTCGTATGGGCCGTTTTGAAGCGGCTGATGGTGGCACGTTATTTTTAGATGAAATAGGCAATTTGCCTTTGTCTGGTCAAGTGAAGTTATTGCGAGTGCTGCAAACGGGTGAGTTTGAACGTTTAGGTAGCCATCAAACTCGTAAAGTCAATGTACGGGTAATTAGTGCCACCAACGCCGATTTAGCCGATGACATTCTCAATGGGCGATTTCGTGAAGATTTGTTTTACCGTTTAAATGTGATTGAACTGAGCGTACCACCATTACATCAACGCCAAGATGATATTTTACCCTTAGTGAAACATTTTATTGGCACTAACTTTAGTCTTGATAAAACGACCCAGCAGGCGTTACTTAATCATTGTTGGTCAGGTAATGTACGCGAATTAGAAAACGCCTGTAAACGAGCGGTATTACTGGCAAAATCTGCCCAGCTTACTCTGCACGACTTTGGCTTGAACCCGAACACGGCTAATCAAGTGGCTGCGGTTTCAAGACTGCATCATTCAAGTGAAGCTGTTAAAAATCAATATTTTGTTAATGATGCTCTTGAGCAGAATGAGTCAGATGATGCCAGTGCGGGTCTTATTTTTGAGCCTGATAAACAACAGATAGAAGCTGCATTAACCCAATATAATGGCGTTATTGCCAGAGTGGCTAAATCGTTTGGCTTAAGCAGGCAAGCCCTGTATCGGCGGATGGAAAAATACGCGATTAGAGTCACTAAGCCATGATGTTATCGTTACGCACTAAAGTCGTTTTAAGCAACATGTTAAGCTGCCTTTTGGCCGCAATGGCAGGGGCTTTAGTGTGGCTGACATTAGGTGATAACTCGCTATGGTTGGCTGTGCTACTAATGTTGGCTGTGTGCTACTTTTGCAGTATGTGGCTTACCAAGCGCTTAAGTGACAGCCTGCAAGCGTTGGAAATCGGCTTATTAAACTTTAAAGACAACGACTTTAGTGTGTCGCTGCATCCTTATGGTGAGCCGCAACTTGATGCTTTGGTGAGTTTATACAATCAAGCATCGGCAAAACTGCGCAGCGAACGACAATTTATTTATCAGCGCGAGTTAATGCTCGATAAAGTGATTCAAAACTCGCCAAATGTGATGTTATTAATTGATGACTCACAGCGAGTTATTTATGCCAATGGCGCGGCAAGACATTTGTTTAATCATGGCGTTAAAGTTGAAGGTATGTTGTTACCTGAACTGATTGCGATATTGCCAGAAGCGCTTAAAACGGCATTAAATAGTGAGCAAGAAGGGCTGTTTTCGATGGGCAGCAGCTCAGGCGATAGTATCGATGAGAATGATGTTGAAACCTGGCATATTTCCCGCGGTCGCTTTACCCAAAATAATCAGCAACATCATTTAATTTTACTTAAACAACTCACTAAAGAGCTTAATCGCCAAGAAGTCGCCGTGTGGAAAAAGGTGATCCGCATTATCAGCCATGAGCTCAATAATTCAGTGGCTCCTATCGCTTCTATGGTTAACTCAGGTAGGTTTTTAACTCAACATTTAGACAACACTAAGCTGCAACTGATTTTTGATACTATTGAAAATCGCACCAGTCATTTAAGTCAGTTTATTTCTCATTACGCCCAGTTTGCTAAGTTACCTTTACCACAAAAACAGCTAATTGATTGGTCTAAGATGACCCAACAGCTGGCGCAGCAATATCCGTTTCAGGTGTTATCGCCTCTGCCGCAAATGCCGATTAAGCTTGATGCGGTTCAACTTGAACAAGTACTGATTAACTTACTTAAAAATGCCCATGAATCAGGTGCGGATGCCGATAGTGTCGCGCTGATTTTTGAAGATATTACCCATCCAGTTGCTGGTTTATTGATAAAAGTGAATGATCAAGGTTCGGGGATGTCTAGCGAAGTATTGTCGCAGGCACTGTTGCCCTTTTATTCTACCAAGCAGTCTGGTACTGGCATTGGTTTACCCTTATGCCGGGAAATCATTGAAGCTCACGGTGGCCGAATTAGCCTGCAAAGTCGCCCGGAAGGGGGCTTAAGTGTCAAAGTCTGGTTACCTGCTCAACAGAGTTAATAGGCGTTAGCGACTTACTGTTCAGATGGATGTTTATGTCATCACGCTAATGACTCAGCCGTTGATTCATTAAGCTTAACGTTTGCCCCTAACAATCGATCTCAGTGGAAAACAGTTTCAGGTAACCGTCAAGACAAGTGACTGAAATCTTGTGGATGTGTTAACTTACGATGGCGTAATAAGACGAGGTAAGTTGACTATTTTATCGATAGCATTGACTTGCTAATACTAATAACTAATAAAAAGGACAGATTATGCAGACGATACTGATATGTTTATTGATTACGATGTTATTGCCTTATGTGGCAAAAGTACCGTTAGCAATGGCAATGGCTAAATTGGGCAAATATGACAATAACCACCCGCGGTCGCAGCAAGCTCAGTTAACAGGATATGGTGCACGAGCGGCTGCTGGGCATCAAAATGCGTTTGAGTCGTTAATCGTTTTTGGTATTGCTGTGTTAACGGCGTTAATCACTAATAATGTTACTGATATGGTTGCGTTATTAGCGATTGTGCATGTGGTCGCGCGGTTGGTTTACCATGTGATGTATTTATTGAATTATGGCACCATGCGATCATTGACTTGGTTTGTTGGGATTGGCGCATCGATTGGCATATTTTGCCAAGCATTTTAAATTTGAATCACCGATAAAAAAACGCCATAAAGGCGTTTTTTTATCGCGTGAGTTGATACTTTCACGATAGCGATAATATTTAGCGATAATATTGTTTAATCTAGGCTAGTAACCCGTTCATAGCCCATTTCAGTTAACTGGTCGTTCACACAGTCTAATAAAAACGATCCAACCTCAGATTCAGGTAGTTGATCTTCAACTGCAATTTGCTTACAAGCATCTTTTAAAGACACCACATCTTTTATTGGTGCTTGAGGAAGGGCTGCTGCACTAAAACTGATTGCTATGCTGCTGATGAATATTGCAGCTAATGTGGTTAGGGGAATACGGGATGCTTGCATGGGTGTTCCTTCTTGGGAGAACTTTATTATTTCGACAAATACTACTGTAGCTTAGTTCCCTTGGATAGGGTTATTTAAGGGCTTTTTATGATTTTATATGCAAAATGTATGGGATTGATATGACAGGGTTACTGACTGAAATCAAAAATTGTCAGCTTTGTGCTTCCAGCTTAGTTAATGGTGTGCGTCCTGTGGTGCAAATCGATCCCCAAGCGAGAGTATTGATCATTGGTCAAGCCCCTGGTCGCAAGGTACATCAGTCGGGGATCCCATTTGACGATGCCAGTGGCGACAGATTACGCCAATGGTTAGGCATCACCCGAGAGGTGTTTTACGATGCGAAGCAAATCGCTATTATGCCGATGGGCTTTTGCTTTCCTGGCAGCTATAGCGGTAAGGGCCAGTCTGGCGATTTACCGCCAAGACCTGAGTGCGCGCCTAAATGGCACAGTCTGTTGTTAGCGCAACTCGTAAATGTAAAGTTGATTTTGCTGGTGGGCCAATATGCACAGCAGTACTACTTAAGCGATAAACCGAAAACCTTAACCGAAACCGTATTGCAATGGCGCACCTTTGGGCCATGTTACATTCCACTTCCACATCCTAGCCCGCGTAATAATATTTGGCTGAGCCGTAATCCATGGTTTGAGGCTGAGTTACTGCGCGATATTCGTCAACGGGTGGCGATTGCGCTAGCGTAATTGCCAAGTTATTCATTGCTGCAATGGTGTCTAAGCTATTGTTTCTTTATAATAAAATCAATGGCGCTTTTATCTAAACAGCGCTTGGATAAATAAGTAGTGGTTTTTTCGAGCTTTATTAATAAACCGCTATCCGTTTCAGTAATCCGATAAATATCAGTCCATAAAATCTGTTGATTTACATGCAGCGACTGACTGTTGATGCCTTTATCATCGATGGTCAGACTGACATGTTCACCTGCCGCTTTACTCATCATTTGACGCCATAACCACCAGGTTTTATTAAAGCGAATACTTAAAAATTCAACAACCGCTAAACCAATGAAAAAGTAGCCTAAATAGTAGGTTTCTTTGGTGCTCATGGCCGCAGAACTGATAGCGTCGAGCATTAAAATAGCCAAACCAATCAGTGCAAACACAGCGGTTTTAATAAAACGTTTTGGTGATGGATTGGGATTAACTGATTGCTGATAGCATTCTTCAAAGTACGACTTATCGAGTACATATTCAGCAGTATAACGAAAGGCTTGTGACATGATGACCTAATGAACGGCAGTTGATGGGCATGATTATCGCATAGTCATCTGTTTGCTCAAAGTATGCTTAAGGGTGAAATAGGCGGGCCATGGCGGTTAACACGCTCATGACCCAGTAAATCAACATTATTGAATCATATTCTTATCTACTTACTTGCTTTTAAGCCTTGCTATTGTTTAGCGGTAATCGCTTGCATTAATGTTGCCGACAATTGCTGCTGTTGTTCTGGGGTTAATTGTTGATCGTCTTTATTGGATAATAAAAACACATTGTCTGCACGTTCGCCGACCGTACTGATGGTGGCCGAATGAATATTTAAATCCAATTCCCTGAACGCACTGGCAATTTGTTCCATAAATTCACTGGTGTCTAGTGCGGATACATTAACTAAACTACGAGTCGATTTGCGTGAATGCAAAAATTCGATGTTAGGTTGATTATCAAAACTTTGATGCCGTCTGGACTGACGCTTTTTCGATAAAGTAATGCCCTGATCAAGTACTTGATGTAACTTATCAATAACTTGTTTGCGGCGTTGCTCGCTGGTGATGGGCTTTTCATCGAAGTCGAGTACCTTAAATGACTCGACCACATAGCCATCTTTAGTGCGGGCAATTTGTGCTTGTTTAACCGAAATGCGTAATGTTGCTAAGGTATTGAATAATTTTACAAATAAGCCGTGGCGGTCTTTGGTATAAACAAACACATCACTGCAGCCTTTTACCACCACATCGTCAAGTAAAATAAGGGTGTTGTATTGATTATCTGTCGCTGGCGCAAGATCGTGATTGATCATTGCTTGGGTATAGCGGGCGATATCATCAGCTTCAGCATTACTGAAAAAGGCGATAGGCAATCGACGCCATAATTTTTTAATCTCTTCGCTGTTGTTTTCATCAACCAATAAATTGAGCGCTTCTTGTTTGTGCTCTCGCACTAAGGTTCGCAGTTGCAGAATATTTTCAAAACCACTTCGAAGTGCTTTGCGGGTGACAAAATATAAGTCTTTTAGCAGTGATGCTTTCCAGTCATTCCACAGATCATCATTGGTTGCCTGAATATCTGCAATGGTAAGGCAATATAGAGTATCTAAACGGGCTAATGTGCCGACTTTTTTGGCAAAAGCATTGACCACTTCAGGATCGTAGATGTCCATGCGTTGTGAGGTAATAGACATTAATAAATGATGTTCTACTAACCAGCAAATGAGTCTTTCTTGTGAGGCTTTTAAACCATGGAACTTGGCGAACAAACTGGCATCGACAGCGCCTAATTCACTATGATCTCCGCCGCGTCCTTTGGCTAAATCATGGAATAATGCGGCAAACAAGAGTGTCGATTTATTGGACATTTTTTGATAAATATCAGCTGCTAATGTGAGATCTTTATCTAAGGTTTTGATGTCGTGGCCGTAAGTGTAAATATTTTTAAGCACTTTGTGGGTGTGTTCATCAACAGTATAGGCATGGAACAAATCAAACTGCATCTGGCCAACGACTTCACGCCATTGCGGTAAATAAGACGCTAAAATACCGTGCTGATGCATTAAGGTAATCGCCAGTCCCATGCCTTGAGGGTGAACAAATATCGCTTTAAATTGTTCACGACACAGCTGAAAGTCTTGTAAGTCGCCCATTAAGCGGCGTCTCACTTGGCGCAGTGAACGTAGCGTTTCTGCGGTAATACCGATAATTTTGTCGTGATGAATCGCGATAAATTCAAATAACGCCATAATCTGGGTGCGATCGATAAACACGGTTTCATCACGAACATGAATGTATTTATCGACAATTTCAAAATTCTCGTTAATCACAATAATGTGTGGATTGAGCTCTGGAATAATTTCTCGCTGGAAATAGGCCATTAAAATTTTGTTTAATTCGCCGATGCGCTTCATGGCGCGAAACAGCTGGCGCATCATTTTTTCGATAGCAATATTGCCGCTTTCGCCGATGGGCATACCATCACCAAAACCCATTAATTTTGCCACTTCGGCTTGGTATTGCAGCAACAAACGATTTTCACCACGCTGGGCTGATTGATGCAAGGCAAAGCGCACCCTAAATAAAAAGTGTTGGCATTCCATTAATTCAGCATATTCATCATTGGTTAAAAAACCAAAGCGTCGAAGTGATTGCATGCTGGATACGCCGAAATGCTTGCGAGCAACCCAGGTAAGGGTTTGAATATCGCGCATTCCCCCAGGGCTGGTTTTAAGGTTGGGCTCAATGCTGTATGAGGTACCTTGTGCTTTGGCATGACGCTCTTGCTGTTCACTGAGTTTGGCATTGAAAAACGTTTGGCTTTGCCATAACTCTTGGCCGTAAAGGGCATTGAGAACTTGTTGCTGATGGTGATGGTTACCGGATAAATGGCGGATTTCCAGTAAGCTAGTTGCAATGGTTACGTCGTCTTTACAGGCTTGATATGTGTCGTCTAAGCTGCGAACCGCATGACCTAAATCAAGGTTTACATCCCATAGTTGGGTAAGGAATTGGCTGATAGCGGCCGCTTCGTTAGGTGTTAATTGGCCATCATGGATAACACAAATATCGATATCGGAGAAAGGGTGTAAGGTTTGGCGGCCATAACCACCAACAGCATTAAGCGATATACGCGCAGGGTCTAATTCGAAGGGGTGCCAGAGTTGGCATAATAGTGCATCGAAAAACTGCGATCGCTTATTCAAGGTGTCGTTAATGGCACTCTGAAAAATGTTATCTTGTAAATGTTGATCCAGTGACTTAATCGCCTGTTTTAATTCGGCGCTAGTCATATCTGAGCGCAAAACTGTACTAGCAGGTTGCGAAAGCATGTTACTCCTTAATGTTTTTGCCTTTTAACAGAATAAGGTATTCTTAAACAAATTGGTATCATTCTATATTGGTGAAGTTTTATGGTGTCTAAACGAGGTCGACTCGATCAATTTATTGCTGGCACGTTACAGATCCCTAAAAAAGCCGTGCGCGAACTATTAATCAACAATAAAGTGCGTGTTGATGGTCAATTTGCTAAGTCACTAGATTTACAAATTGATGAGTTTACTCATATTGAGTGTAATGGTGTGGTGCTACGTCATTATCAAAAACGCTACTATATGCTTAATAAGCCTGACGGAGTGGTCAGTGCCACTATTGACGATAAGCATCCGACGGCATTGGGGCTAATGACGGGCATTAATACTGAGATGCTGCATATAGCTGGGCGATTAGATTTACATTCTACTGGGTTATTATTGCTCACCAATGACGCTAAATGGTCGGAGGCCTTGATGGCTCCAGATCATAAAGTCGACAAAAAGTACTTAGTCACCTTAGTCAATCCGCTGGATCAAGCATATGTTGAGGCCTTTGCGAATGGGATGTATTTTGAGTATGAAAATATCACTACGTTACCGGCACAATTGATGCTTTTATCTAGTCATCAAGCTCGAGTAGTGTTGCGTGAAGGTAAGTACCATCAAATTAAACGTATGTTTGGTCGTTTTCGTAATCCGGTAGTTGCGCTACATCGCGAATCTGTTGGCGATATTGTGCTGGATCACACTTTGTTAGCTGGCGAGTTTCGTGCATTAACAAAAGCTGAAGTTGATAGCGTTTTTCAGCACTAGATCAATTTTTATTATTTGAATACATGTTAATTTAATCGCCTCATTACAGCAGATTAGGTGATATGTGGATATTCAAGCATTAAAAAAAGTCAGCGAATTAGACGTATTTAGTTTGTTGGTGTTTAAGCTTATTTACGAGACAGGCTTTGCTAACTTTGCCGCCAAAGAGCTTGCGGTATCTGCACCTAAAATTAGTCGATGTTTAACATCGTTAAGAGTTATTTTTAATGATGAGTTGTTTTTTCGTCGCCAACAGGGATTAAAACCAACTCCATTAGCTGAGCGCTTGTATCAGCCAGTATGTCAATTGTGTGACATGGTAAGTAAAATTGAGCGTGTTGCAGACGAAAGCCAAAATCACCATCAAATGCCCATTCTACATATCGCTGTCTCGCCCAGTATTATTACCAGCGTCGCCATTGCACTCAGTAAATTGCCTCGTAATGTTATCGGTAAGGTGAGCCTTCATAGCTGGCAAGTTGACACCGAAGAGTTGATTTATAATGGTGAGCTCGATTTTGGCATTGGCTTTGATACTCAGAATGCTCATGGTCTAGAGGCTTCCCCAATTGCCAATGTGAAGTCTTTTTGTGTAGTGGGTAACGTTAACCATGACTTTTGGACTAGTGTTGACGAGATTAAATTAGAAAATATCATTCAACATTCAATTGTGTATTTAAGTTGCAAAGGTTTTAACTGCCGTATTGATCCTTTAGAGCTTTATTGTCAAACCAACGGGTTGTTCATCGAAGATATAGAGTGCGTTGCTAAGCTTGAGGATTGGTATTGGCACATGCTCACCATGGACAGTTTGGCGATAACGATTTGCAATGAAGGTTCGTTTGCACAGCAAATTCCACAACTGCGAGTAGAGAAACTACCCGACAGTGAATTTAATAAGCTTAACAGTGTTATGGCGATGCCAAGTTATTGTTTAATTGAGCGTGCAGAGCATTATCGTCGTTACTCGTTAGAGACCAAGCAAATGATAATTGATATCACTAAGTCATTGTTGATATAAGTATTTATCATTTTATGAAATAAGATCCAGCATGATTAACGTGTGATCTGGATCTTTTTTTATATATTAACGCGTAAATTCAATGTGTTACGGTTTTTTATTTATCCTCTTATCTTCATTTGTATTTTACTCACCCTCAACTACCTCTTTATGGTTACATAATCTGTAATTGGCAGTTTCGTTTTTATGGATACTCAAAACTAAAATTATCGATTCCTGTTAACGAATTTGCAACCAAGCTTCACAGGTTTGTTACAGCGCGCGGGTGTTTTGTTCTATTTCCCTATACTTTATAAGTGTAAAACCTACAAATTTAAATCGGGGGATTTAAAATGAAAAAATATAATAGAACCTTACTTGCTGCAGCGTTTATTGCTGCATTAGGTGTGACAGGTTGTGGATCTGATGGCAGTGATGGTGCCCAAGGTGAAGCAGGTACTCCTGGAGCACCGGGTGCTGATGGAACTCCGGGCACACCAGCTGGTTCGGTCGTTACAACAGTTGAAAATGCCTATGACTTTACCTTAACACTGGCTCCTACAGATATTGTAGTAGTAGGTACAGATCCTTTTAGCCTCAAATTTACTGCAACAGGTAAAGGAAGTGGCGGAGCGGACGTTCCATATTCAGGACTCGAGAGAGTAGCGTTATATGTGACCAGTCAATCAGCGAATACTACTGACACTGGTGCGCCAATGTTATGGACAAACCATGCACTTGCTAATGATTTTGGTAGCAGCATGTATTGTAATTTAGAGGGTAGTACGACAGCACGTGATGGGTCTGTCGTTGATGCATGTACATTAGTTGAAGATCCTGCTAACCCAGGTACTTATACTGGTTCTTGGGCACATGATGGTAATGCGCCTGTGGTACTAGCAAGTGGTGATGCAAACGATTTAGTGCGGGTGATGATCCGTGTTTATGACGTTACTATGGCTGATGGTACAGCAGTAAGTGATAAGATTTTATCAACTCCGGTTGATTTTATTCCTGCTACTGGCGAACTTGCTATTTCTGCAAAAGACTCAGTGTCTAATGCTGCATGTATTAAATGTCATAGCCCAATGGAAGGTTACGCTGATACTGATATGCGCATTAGCAACATTGGTGCTCATCATAATTACCAAAAAGTTGAAAATTGTGTAGCTTGTCATAATCCTGCTTATGCTGGTGGACAAGACGACCCTGCAGTTGGTTTTAACGTCAACTTCAATGCCATGATCCATACCATTCATGCGGGTCATCATATTGCTGACTCTCTAACTGGTGACGCCAAAGATATGTTTGGTGGAATCGGATTTCCTGCTGAGTTAAACGAATGTACTGTTTGTCATGATAGTGGCACCCAGTGGAACGACAATATCTATGCAGAAGCCTGTTTGTCATGTCACGTCAATGTGAACTTAAAGACTGGTGAAAATCACAGAGGTATTGTGCCAGCAAGTGACGCGAATTGTTCAGGTTGTCATGGCGCTGGTAGTTTAAGCCCAATGCAAGCTCACAGCGTTGACCGCCGTGCAGCCTTTGAAAATGGTTTGGTACTAGAAGTCGCTTCAGCTGAAGTCGCATCAGACGTATTAACTGTCATCATTGATGTTAAATTAAATGGTGCGGTTGCGGCTGATGGTACTGATTTAACCCAGTACTTAAACAAAGCTAAAGCAGGCGATGATATTTTAATCGGTACACTTGATAGCAATGGCGATTATGTGCGTGGTTTAAGTATCAATACTGCTTCTAATCCTGAAATGTTCGTGGTTCAAAGTGGCAAGTTAACCTTAACTAAAGCACTTAACCCTAACCAGTTAGACGGCAAAATACTTTCAGTTTCTTCTGAAATGAACATGTGTGGCAATACAACGACCGATATGGTTGTTGTTAATACCAAACTAGCTGAAGGTGCAGGTACCGATACTGGTGCTTGTGATGTACCTGTTCCAGCAAACATAGTGACTAAGTTCTTTATGTTTGATGCAGTTGCGGCTAAAGGCGTATTAACTGAGGACAATCTACGTTTCGTTAGTCCTGAGTTGACAGCTTATACCTCACCTACACAGGCTGGTAACGACCGTACAACGGCTGATGAAGCTAAATGTAATGCTTGTCATGGCAACTTGTCTCACATTAAATCACCTAACCATGGTGTGACTAACTTTACACAATGTGCTGATTGTCATAACAACAACTATGCAGGTTCATATCATGCTGATGTTTACAAGCAAGCTGGTGTAGATGCTGATGGCGAACCTACGTTTGAAGTGGTTGAAGGATTAACTTATACCAATCGTGACTTAGTTACTGTTGCTCACCGTTTCCACAGTGGTTTGTTTGCAGGTAGCACAGGTGCTGGCATTTACTTAGGTACAGATGGTGAAACTTGGGTTAACTATCCTGCAACTAAAACAAATTGCCAAGCTTGTCATAAAGATGCCAATGCTGCGGGAGATGCTATGCCATTCTTCTCAGGTACTGGAGAGTTAACATCTGGTAGAACTGCAATTGCAGTATCTGAAGATCAATTCAATCCGACTTTAACACAATATATATCTCCGGTTGCCGAAGCTTGTCGTAGCTGTCACGCTCACTCTGGTCCTGCTGCTCTAGCTCACTTCAAGAGTAATGGTGCGACAGTTACTGGTGATAACGTAATGTCTGCTGCCGGTGTACCAATTGAGTCTTGTGCGACTTGTCATGCTGAAGGTAAAACTTATGGTCTTGATAAAGTTCACTCAGGTGCAGCGCACTAGTTACAAAATAACTTCTTAATCATCACTTAAGAAAGTAAGTAAGAAGGAGGCAGCAATGCCTCCTTCTTTATTCATTTTATCTATCAGGGTATAAGCACTTAATGCTCATCCGTTATCAGTATTACTACTCGAAAAATTAGCTATCCAAGCTGATTAGATTTAATCCAGCTCAGTTCAATTCGACTCAATCCAATTCAATTCAACCAACCCAACCTAACCAATCCTGCCAAAGCTAGCAGCTTGAGTTATCGCTATTTAATTGGCCACTGAATTGAGGTTAATGCCGTATTGACCTTAATTGCATCATGAAGCGTGGCGGTGGTTTACCTACAACAGACGATGGCTTCATTAGCCGGATACATAAACCTGTAAGTTGTTGAGGTTACAGGCTCTCGTCTGTTATTTTGCGGATGCCATTTGAGGTACAGTAGCGACAAATAGGCAATAAACAGAGTCGCTAATGAGAGCAGGGTTAATAAGATTGACGTTCACTACAGGGCCGTTTTCTTAGGTGTTGATTAAAAACGACCAATGTATTTAGGACAAGAAAACAAAAGGGAAGCATTGCTGCTTCCCTTTTTATTCATTAATCTAAACCTACTGGTAAGTGTTATGCCATCTGTTTAATTAAGCTTCTTGTTGGCGTTGCATGGTCAATAACCATTTTCCATAAATAAAAATACCCACCGCAGAAATAATCCCAATCGCACCGATAATATACCAAGCCATGCCGATATTATTGGCTTCATAAAGCATATGCGTTAGGGGTTGTGCTTCTATGCCAGTAAAGTCGACTAAGCGCATAAAGGCTTCACCTTGCGGAATGCTATCAACATCTACTTGGCTCATGCCACGGCTAACCAGTTCATTTCGAGAGATGATCTCTTTAGAGGCGTAAATTTGGTAAAGCTTAGGGGCAAAGTAGCCTTCTAATGTCCAACCAATCCCTTGCGGCAACATGACAAAGCCTAAGTACATGGCTTTTTTGCCTTCAGGGGCGATATTACCCATAAACTCGTTTTTCTTTGGGCTAATCATCATTTCACCGAAAGAAAACATCACAATTGCCAGCACAATCATCCATGCCGCATTAAATACGCCCACTAACATAATCGCGGCAATACTTAAGATGCAGCCAAATAGCATAGTGGTGGTGATCCGGTATTTTGCGGTAAACGCGGCCACTAAAAAACAGGTGGTCATGATCATACCGGCGTTCAGGTTTAGCATGCCTTCTGGCATGACCTTAGTTCCGTCATTATTTAATCCCAACCAGAACTGTAATATGCCGTTACTGGTGCCTTCAGGGCCAAATAGCGAGGTGACAATAACGCTAGTATCTACCCACTCGGCAATGTGGATCGGTAATACGTCAAACAGTGAATTATATAAAAACCAAAAACCAGCAAACACCAGCATGTAGTAAATTACTATTGGTTTTTTAAGTTCTCTTAAGGCATCTTTCCACAGTGCTTCTTGTTGCCGTTCTCCTGACTTTACTTGGCGTGCACGCTCTATGCGATCAGCTTTACCCGGCTCTTTATAAGCCAGTAAAAATAAGAAGTTAAATGAGATTATCGCGGCGCAAGCATAAAAGACGTTGTCCCAAGATAGCTGACGCATGTGCACCGCCACCAATGGGCCGAGAAAGCCACCAATGTTAACGACCTGGTAGAAAATCCCCCAAGCCATAGAGGTGTTCTCGCGTTTTGTCGACAGCACTAAAGTGCCTTGAATACCGGGTTTAAAGACCCCTGTACCTGCAGCGAGTAACATCGCACCAATAAGGAAACCCCAAAAATTGGGCAGTAAAGCCATGGTGAGATAACCCGAAATTTTTATAATCGTGGACACAAAGATAGTTTCTTTATATCCGACTCGATCAGAAATTCCGCCAGTGATAACAGGAATAAAGGTTTGTAGCATTGCCCAAACAGCAAGAATAATACCGTAGTCGTGCAAGTCGATGCCTAAACCGCCTTGTGACACCGGAGACTTAGCGTATAAGCCTGCACTGGCTTTGACGCCGTAATAGGCGATACGTTCAACAAGCTCCATGCCGCCAACGAGCCAAAATATATAGCCAAGACTGGTGATAGAGGCCCACATTCCCAATTGTTTTACTTCACTCAGATCGTTGCCTGAATGTGAATTAGTGCTCATAAGTCACCCTTTTATTTTATGTTCTATATCATTTTTATAACAAAGGCTGACACTTTACCTAAGTTCTGCAGAAATATCCAAAACCAATAAAAAAGCGGATCAAATGATCCGCTTTTTTATTTAATCATTGGCTCGTAACAGCTTAAAAATCTGTAACTGCGTAACGGCCATGCTCATTTGATATGTTGATATAAAAATGTAAATACTCAGGGCTAAGCTTGTTGTTACGGTTTAGGCTCCACAACACTTTTTGTACTTTTTACCACTGCCACAAGGACAAGCATCATTGCGATTAGGCTTAGCTTCAGACTTTACCGTTTTAGGTTTATTCAATAAACCACTTAATTCGATAATGTTTTCAGGCTTGTCAGCATCAATAGTGATATTGGCAAAGAGTTGTTTTTCAGCAACCATTGCGGCAACTTCCGTTTTACGCGCCTCGGTTTGCACAGACAACTTAAGCGGTAATGCTTCTGTACCAGGTTTAGCTGTGCGCTTGGTGTTATAACCACTTTCGCCATAAGCCGGCTTAGGGGTTTGACGACCTTTAAAAAAGAATTTATCAGACATGGTTTTAGCCCATAAAATAGAATGATGATATTGGCCGAAGCTTATACACCAAAAATGTAAAGTGAGATATCAAAGTTTCAATTTTGAACAAAATAAAGCGTTAATTATTGCCATGAGTCACATCAACAAAGATAAAAAACCAGCGAATTACTCGCTGGTTTTTTATAGAACGTTTTGTGTAAACTGAGTAAACCCCAAGGTAAATAGAGGCTTTCAGTTAAATCTTAGCTAATTCGACTTTTTGTTCGTTTAATTTTTCAATGTCACGAGTTAAATCTGCCATCTTAGCGCGTTCTTTATCTATAACTGCCGCAGGGGCTTTAGCCACAAAACCTTGATTAGATAATTTACCTTCAATACGGGCAATTTCTTGAGCAAGCTTTTCTAGCTGTTTATCGATACGGGCCATTTCGGCGCCAACATCGATCAAACCTGCCATTGGGATTAATAGCTCCATATTGCCGACTAACTGAGTACTCGACATTGGCGCCGTTTCACCTTCCGCTAAAATAGTCATCGTCTCAAGTTTAGCCAAACTAGCAAAGAATGTTTGGTTTGCTTCAAGACGTATACGATCTTCGTAGCTGACACCACGCAGTAACGCATTAAGCGGCTTTGATGGGGCTATATTAAGCTCTGCACGAATATTACGTACGGCTACAATCACTTGCTTAACCCATTCAAGATCGGCCATCGCGGTCGCATCAACCTCATCTGCTTGATAAGTTGGGAACGATGCTAGCATGATGGTGTCACCAGTGACGCCAGCTAACGGTTTAACGCGTTGCCAAATCGTTTCGGTAATGTACGGCATAAATGGATGCATTAAACGCTGCATTTTTTCAAGCACATTGACCAAAGTGTGGCGAGTGCCGCGCATTTGCGCTTCAGTGCCATTTTGCATAACAGGCTTGGTTAATTCTAAATACCAGTCACAGAATTGATTCCAAGTGAACTCGTATAAGGTGTTAGCGGCTAAGTCGAAACGGTAAGCAGCCATATGGTCTTCAACGGTTTTCACGGTTTGGTTAAATAAACCAATGATCCAACGATCGGCTAGCGACAATTCCATCGCACCTGGTTTGCCATCAACCAATAGTTGACCGCAATCTAAAGGCTCGCCAGCTTCATCGCTATCTGGATCTGTCTGCACTTCAGTGTTCATTAACACGTAACGTGACGCATTCCATAACTTGTTACAGAAACTGCGGTAACCATCAAGACGTTTCATGTCCCAGTTGATGTCGCGGCCGGTTGAAGCCATTGCAGCTAAGGTAAAGCGCAGTGCATCGGTACCATGAGCTTCAATGCCGTCGGCAAACTCTTTACGGGTACTTTTTTCAATTTTTGCCGCCAGTTGCGGCTGCATCATGTTGCCAGTACGCTTTTCAACTAAGGTTTCAAGCTCGATACCGTCAATCATGTCTAATGGATCAAGTACGTTACCTTTAGACTTTGACATTTTATTGCCGACTTCGTCACGGATAAGACCGGTAACGTAAACGGTTTTAAATGGTACTTGTGGCTTGCCATCTTCATCTTTAATGAAGTGCATGGTCATCATGATCATCCGCGCAACCCAGAAGAAGATGATGTCAAAACCTGTGACCAACACGTCGGTTGGGTGGAAGGTTTTTAAGTCTTCTAAGTTGTCAGGCCAACCTAAGGTTGAGAAAGTCCATAATGCCGAGCTAAACCAAGTGTCTAATACGTCATCGTCTTGACGTAATATTACTGAGTCGGCAAATTTGTGTTTAGCGCGGACTTCAGCTTCGTTACGGCCAACGTAGACTTTACCGTTTTCATCGTACCAAGCTGGAATTCGGTGTCCCCACCAAAGTTGACGTGAAATACACCAGTCTTTAATATCGCGCATCCACGAGAAGTACATATTTTCGTATTGTTGCGGTACAAATTTGATGTCGCCATTCTCAACTGCTTCAATCGCCGTTTTGGCCATTGACTGCACGGCCACGTACCACTGGTCGGTTAATAATGGTTCAATCACCACACCTGAGCGATCGCCATAAGGCACTTTTAAGCCGTGCGGAGCGACTTTCTCAAGTAGACCTAAGCTATCAAATTCAGCCACGATAGCATCACGGGCTTTAAAACGATCCAGGCCAGCATAACGCTCTGGTAAGGCCATTTCGATGTCTTTGTTTGGGGTGCCATCAGTGTTTATCACTTCAACAAAACTACGTACGGCGGCATCTAAGGTGAAGATGTTGTACATAGGCAGTTGATGGCGTTTACCAACTTCATAGTCGTTAAAGTCATGGGCGGGAGTGATTTTTACACAACCAGTACCAAATTCCATGTCGACATAATCGTCGGCAACAATCGGTACTAAACGGTTTACGACAGGCAATAGAATGAATTTACCAATCAAAGACTGATAACGTTCATCATCTGGATGCACGGCTACTGCGCTGTCACCTAGCATGGTTTCTGGGCGAGTCGTGGCGACTTCTAGGTAATCTTTACCATCGCTAGTTAATGCGCCTTGGGCCAAAGGATAGCGAAAATGCCACATGTGGCCTTGCTTCTCTTTGTTTTCAACTTCCAGATCTGAAATGGCGGTGTGTAGCTTTGGATCCCAGTTAACTAGGCGCTTACCACGATAAATCAATTCATCATCGTACAGGCGAACAAACACTTCTTGAACCGCTTTTGATAAGCCTTCATCCATAGTGAAACGTTCGCGATCCCAGTCAACTGATGCGCCCATGCGGCGAAGCTGTTTGGTAATAGTGCCGCCAGACTGTTCTTTCCAGTCCCACACTTTATCAATAAAAGCGTCACGGCCTAAATCATGACGAGTTTTACCTTCTTCGGCTTCAAGCTTACGCTCAACTAACATTTGCGTCGCGATACCCGCGTGGTCGGTGCCGACTTGCCACAAGGTATTTTTACCTTTCATGCGCTCAAAGCGGGTAAGGGTATCCATGATGGTATCTTGGAAGGCATGACCCATGTGCAAGCTACCTGTTACATTCGGTGGCGGGATCATGATGCAGTAATTGCCTTTTGATTCATCACCATGCGGCTTGAAGTAACCTTGCTCTTCCCAGTTTTGGTAAAGGGCTTGTTCGATAGACTTTGGGTTGTATGTTTTTTCCATAGGAGCGTTATGTTCTCTATCTAAATTAAGTGTTTATTCAGCTAATGTTTGAGTGCTGGGCGTAATGCCTACATTCTGATATTGACGGTAGCGATTGCGAGCAATGCGCTTGAGTTCGTCATCATTAGCGACAAAATCGATAATATGGGGCAAGTTTACCGCAAAACTGGGCATTTGGTCTGCAAGATTAATCAGAACTTGGCGACTTTTATTTGGCCCTAAGGTATCAAAACCAATTTCCACAGGTGCACCCGTTATCGGGCCTTCACCTTTTAAGTTGTGTGGTACAAAAGCGTTGGGCTCAAATTGCCACAGTAATTCGTCAATTGCATACGCTTGCTGTTTGTCTTTGCAGTGAATGTAGACGGTTTTTTGTTGGCGATATTGTTGTTCAGCTAACCTGCACGCAGCTAAATACAGCGCATCTAATGCACTCATTTGATTATGATTATCAGGCATAAGGTAAAACAAGGCTTGAGTCATATAGTGATGCTTTTAACAGGTTAAAAAGATGAGCTCGAGTTTACACTAAAATAGGCCGTGGGTTAATGGTTGTGAGGTGCGATATTTATATGAGGTTAGAATAGCTCAATATCACCAACGTGAGTTTAATCGCGCTTATTAATCCGGCATAGATCGCTATCACAATGGATTTTCTTCGCCGTTGCGGTAATAGCTCTGTGATGGATGGACGTTGAGGAGATGGTTGAGCTGGCGTTAAGCTTGAACGCCACAGTACAAACCACCTAATGGTTAAATTGTAGGGGATGTTATTAATTATTATGTGCTGTTTGCGCCATGGGCTTAACAGCAGTAGCCGACTATAAACTTGTTGCTGATTGACTGATAAGCTAAAACGAGTGCTGAAGCGGTCGTAACAGGCAGCTATTTTTTGATTATCAATGATATGTGTTTTGTGTTGCTGACGAGTCAAATCGCATTCGGTCTCCTTAGCGGATTAACTCACACTTTACATGAGTAGGACTAGTCCCTTTGGTGCACTCTTTTAAAGCTCTGCGTTGTGCTTTTAACATTGAGTCATAACCAAAACCGTATCCATATCTAACATTACCCATATCGTTAACCGATACAGCCAGTGCTTTATGGTTTTTAAAGCCTTCATACTTGATTAACACATCAATAAGTTTCTGATCATTTGTCACAAACTGACACGCTTTAGGTTGCGGCGTTTGTTCACAGGCTGATGGGTAATGGTCAAATACAGGGTAGGAAATATCGATACTGTCAAACCAAGAGGACCAAGTAGTTTCTTGAGTCTCAATTGCGATATCAGCTGGAATATGAATTTGCAGTTGTTGACCTTGTGAATCATGTTGAGCCAGCCATACTAATTTGAGTTTATTGTTGTTAGGATGGCCATTGGCAACGAGCACGTCGCCAGCGCAATTGTCACACAGTTGCTCGTCAGCTTTTATGATTGATATTTGGGTTGAATGGCCAGAAGCGCCGCCGCAACTTCTTTCAAAGATAACAGCCTTGTACATTTTATCTAATGAAAGTGATTCGGTGTAAACGTTATTACCGCACATGGAACTGAGTAGCCAGCCCAATAAAATAGCCATTAACCCAAAAAGCGCCAACGCGCTGACTATTGAAATGAGTATGACTTTCATCGCCTTCATCTGAACATTCCTTTCAGTGAGTTTTATTTCATTAAATTATACATTTAAGCTATTTTGGGTTTTATATTAAATTTGTTACTTAGATGTAACAAGTTAATCATTGTTTATTCTTAGTCAGTTTGGTTTAGAGAGGATCTTTTGGGGAGATTGCATTAAGCATATTTAGCGGGTAACGAAAATTCAATAGTAAAAACTATCTATTGCAGTTGTTATGTATTGGAAATTAATGATCCGTTATCGTTTAGCAAAATCGGTATCAGTTGGAAAATAATCTTGCTAAATGGTTTGGTACATCCCTGATGATGTTAACTCGTCAAATATTTGCAGCCATAGTGCAACCGCCTCATCAGTGGTGTCGTTTGAAAACGCAATATATAAGGTAGAGTCGTACAACTTAATAGGAGTACGCTCTATTGAGTTGATATCGATATCGGCTGCTTTTGCCAAAAAAGGCATTACTAGCTCGCTCATAGGTGCAACACCAACTCGACCATAGTTAAGTTTTTTGAACGATTGCAATTGGTATTTGTCAGTACTGAGGTTGATGAGGCCTTGGGAGTCTAAGTAGGTGCTATCATCATTACCAAGCACTACGCCGACATTTCGGACTCGTTTTAAGTCTTCTAAATCTGCTAGTGATAGTCCGTAATTACGCTTTTGGTAAAAATACACTCCGCTACTAATAATGGGGCCTACCCATTTCATGTTTACTTCTCTTTCCGGCCTTTTAGCAATGACAAATAACGCCGTGTTTGGTTGCGACTTTAATAACTGAAAAGCTCTATTAAAGGGGAGGCATTTCAATGTTGGCTGGGTATATTCCATCATCGCTTGAATAATATCGATTGAAAAACCGTTTAAACGGTCATCGTCTAGGTAACTAAATGGGGTAAAGGATGGGGGATGAAATGAACTTGCGGATGGTCTTTTGCAAAGAGCGCGTTGGTTAGCGTATATGCAAAGCAACCGCTTCTTTATTTGTATGTCACTGCTAATGACATTATCAAGCGGTTGTGTTGCGTCATTCAATCACTTCCTTGTGATTGTTAATTTGACTATAAGCGTTAGCGTTAAATTGTTCGATAAACAACCTAAAAGATGATGAAGTTATAGGCAAATTATAACTCCATCATATGATGATTATTTTATCGCCACATCACAGTTATTGATCATGTTTGGTGAAGGCTTGAGATAGTCTTGCCGGGTCGGGAAAGGTAAAATTCTCGCGAATGCTCGCCCAAGAATCATGACTTTTAATACAGTGGCCTACCACAACCAGAATGGAGCAGGCTAGGATTCCCCAACCAATGGCATTATCGCCAGCACTCGCCCACACGGCAACCAAGCTTGATGCCCCAAAAGCGATGGTGATTTGAAGAAAGTTTTGTAATCCAGCAGCTTTGGATGCGTTATTGCTGAATTGTTGCAAGGCATTATTAACCACAATCGGGTAAATACCGCCATTGCTTCCTGCGAGTAATGAAAATGCAACTAGCAGTGGTAAGATCGTTTCAGTATCGAGGATCACGCTGGATACAAAAATGGCTGTAACACAACAACCAAAGAAAATAAGTAAACAGTTCAAGCTGACTTGAGCTCCCCACTTTTTAATCAGTAACTTACTCGAGTAGCCACCAACAATAAACATAATGGTCTGAGGTATAAAACTTAAGCCAATTTCAGTCGCAGCATAACCATACTGTTCCATCACCGCAGGCCAAAGCGTTAGGTAAGCAAAGAAAGCACCAGAACAGGCGCCAAAAATGATCACATTACCTAAGTATCGTGTATTAGCCAGTAATTGTTGATAGCCAATATTAGGCTTACTTTTATGCAGGCTCACAGTTTCTTTGGGGACAAAAATAGAGGTCATGACAATCAACAGCACAGCTATAATACACAAGCTAATAAACACCGCGCGCCAGCCAAAACTATTCAGTATCATTGCGCCAGCAATGGGCGCCAATGCCGGAGATAATGCCACTAAAGGCATAATATTAGAGAAAATATTTTGAGCTTTATCGGCTGGGTATTGTTCTATCACAATCGCTTGCCAAATGACTGCAGCACTGCAAGCGCCAATCGCTTGGAAGAAGCGGGCAATATTCATCGCCATCATACTGTCACTGAGTGCAATCAGAGCACTTGCCAACATAAATACGCTTAGTCCAATAAACAGTGAATTACGTTTACCTACTTTATGGACTAATGGTCCATATAATAACTGTCCAATTGCAAGTCCTGCCAAAAAGCTGGTTAACGATATGGCCACTTCAGAAGTGCTGGCATTAAAAGTCCCTTCAATAGATTTGAATGATGGCAGGTACATGTCGGTAGCAATGAAACCTAACATACTCATTAAGGCTAAATAAAACAGGAAGAGGTAAAATGTAATGTTAGTGTTTTTTTTGTTAATTATTAGGTCTTTGTTACTCATTTTAAACATGTCTTTTTCGTTGTTTCAATAAAGCCTGTTAGCTTAATGGTTTACTTAATTAGCTTAAAACGTTTATTTTTGAATTCTGTCATCAAAAAAATTGATTGGACGCTTATTGTAAAGCATAATTGAATCCGATTATGCCCTTAGCACATGATTCATTTTGTCCTGTTATATCCCATGAATACCGCCATTAAATGAGTTAAATAGATATGCTTTCACAACAAATATTTGAGCTAATTGATGTTGTTGCTCAAACTGGCAGTTTTACTGCTGCAGCAAAAAAACTGCATAAAGTACCGTCTGCTATAAGCTACTCAGTTAAGCAAATTGAAACAGAACTCGGGGTTGAACTATTTATTCGCCACCATAGAAGCGTTAGCCTAACTCCTGCGGGAAAACATTTTGCAGCCAAAGCACGTCAGTTTCTTAGCGAGATGGAATTGATGAAACGAGATACCCTTAGAGTCGCTAATGGGTGGAAACCTATGTTATCTATTGCGCTAGATAATATTGCCAGAACTGACAGCATGCATGCATTAATCGCAGATTTTTACAGACAGTTTCATGATGTTGAACTGATTATTCGTATCGAAGTTTTTAACGGTGTTTGGGAAGCGCTTGCCAAAGGCTTAAGTGACATCGCCATTGGTGCGACAACTGCAAATCCGGTTGGCGGGACATTCAAATACACTAACATGGGTAATATTGATTGGCTGTTTGTGGTCAGTGCAGGGCATCCATTAGCCAAGATAATGCGTCCACTAAGTGATGATGAGTTACGAGGTTTTCCATCTATTTGTCTTGAAGATACTTCCCGTGAGATCCCCAAGCGGATCACTTGGTTGTTAACGAATCAGCGACGGTTAGTGGTGCCTGACTGGCACAGCGCAATTAACTGTTTTGTTGAAGGACTGGGGATTGGGTACATGCCAGAACATTTGGCAGCACCTTTGATTAAATCTGGTCAATTAGTGTGTAAAAAACTGCATAAAGTGAAACAGCCTAGTGCTTGTTGTTTAGCTTGGAATGACGATCAAATGTCACCTGCATTGGCTTGGGTATTAGATTACCTAGGTGATAGTGAGCAATTACATCGTCAATGGTTAGCCTAATCGATGGCATCAATCATGTGGGTGAGCTTGTACTTTAACTTACCTCATTGATAACAAAAAAGGGTAAAGCACTAGGCTTTACCCTTTCAATATGTACTTAAATAAACCAAACGATTACTCGTTGATTTCAACTCCAGCACGATTAATTAAGAATTGGCTTAAAATCGGTACCGGACGACCAGTAGAGCCTTTATTCGCGCCGCTGTTCCAAGCTGTACCTGCGACATCTAAATGCGCCCAGTTGTACTTTTTGGTGAAGCGAGACAAGAAACACGCCGCAGTAATCGACCCCGCTGGGCGACCACCTAAGTTTGTCATGTCAGCAAATGGGCTGTCTAGCATGTCCTGATATTCATCCCATAACGGCATGCGCCACGCGCGGTCACCGCTTTGCTCACCAGCATTTAATAGCTCATGGGCTAATGGGTTGTGTGAACTGAATAAGCCAGACGCATGTTTACCGAGTGCAATAACACAGGCACCGGTTAAGGTCGCTGTATCAATCACTAATTCAGGATCATAGCGTTCAACGTAAGTTAATACATCACACAATACTAAGCGGCCTTCAGCATCGGTATTAAGCACTTCAACTGTTTGACCTGACATAGTCGTTAAAATATCACCAGGACGGTAAGCATTACCCGCAGGCATGTTTTCACAACCGGCTAAAATACCAATGACGTTGATAGGCAACTTCATTTCGCATAGTGCTTTCATGGTGCCAATCACACCAGCAGCGCCGCCCATGTCGTATTTCATTTCATCCATGGCTTCGCCAGGTTTTAATGAAATTCCGCCAGAATCGAAGGTTAATCCTTTACCGACAAGCACAATAGGTTTTTCGGTGCTATCAACTGCGCCCTGATATTCCATCACGGTCATGATTGATTCGTTACTGCTTGCACGGCCTACGGCTAAATAAGAGTTCATGCCTAACTTGGCCATTTGCTCTTCACCTATGGTGGTCACTTTCAAGCTTTCGTAAACTTCAGACATTTGGCGGGCTTGTGAAGCCAAGTAAGCTGGATTGCAAATATTCGGTGGCATGTTTGCGACATCACGACACAAATGCATACCTGCAGATACTGCGGTGCCGTGTTCAATGGCACGCTCACCAATAGTTAATTCACGACGTGTTGGTACGTTAAATACCATTTTACGTAATGGACGACGAGTTTCGCCTTTACGGGTTTTTAATGCATCAAATGAATATAAGCTATTTTGCGTGCTTTCAATGGCTTGACGAACTTTCCAGTAGGTGTCGCGGCCTTTGACATGCAGTTCAGTTAAGAAGCAAACAGCTTCCATTGAACCGGTTTCATTTAGGGTACTGATGGTTTTTGTGATAATTTGTTTGTATTGGCGCTCGTCTAGCTCACGCTCTTTGCCACAACCAACCAGTAAAACACGTTCACTCAATACGTTTGGTACATGATGCAATAGCAACATTTGTCCTGGTTTACCTTCAAGGTCACCACGACGAAGGAGGTTACTAATGTAACCTTCACTGATTTTATCCAATTGCTCTGCGATACCAGACAGACGGCGAGGTTCGTATACGCCAACAACGATACAGGCTGAACGTTGCTTTTCGGGGCTACCGCTCTTTACGCTAAACTCCATGAGCACTCCTAGATTCTTAAAGACAAATTTTTATATTTATTAGATAATGTTTGCATTAGGCCATCTGGCATATAATCAACGAAAAGGTGATAACTGTTTGGGATTATTAACGAAAAAGAGGCGCAAATTGGCAGCCCAAATAGATGTTAACCTTGACCCCAAAGCACCTTCCGCGCTGGTCAGAAAACTAGCAAAACTGCTGAAAGTAGTCAGTTTACATGAAAGTTGCTCTGATACCAGTAAAAAGATAAGTTTAGCCACCGGATCATACTTGTGATTGTATTTAGATATCTTATTAGTGAAGTTTTAAAAGCGCAATTTGCGGTACTTTTGGTACTGCTAACTATTTTTATTAGCCAACAGTTTGTGCGCGTGTTGGCAGATGCCTCAGATGGTGAATTTCCGGCTTCTTTAGTGATGACATTATTGGGCTTAAACTTGCCTCAATTAACCGTATTGGTGTTACCGCTGAGTTTCTTTTTAGGGATATTGTTGGCTCACGGGCGCATGTATTCTGAAAATGAAATGGTCGTTTTGCATGGTGTTGGTGTCAGTGAGTGGTATGTCACTCGAGTAACGTTATTAGTCGCATTTGCTAATTTATTGTTCACGGCCTATTTGTCTGTTTACGTCGGACCTTGGGCAGAAGAACGCCAAAATCAAGTACTAGAAAAGGCTCAGTCTGAAGCTGGTCTTGCAGCACTAACTCAAGGCCGTTTTCAAGCAAGCCCAAATGGCCGCGCGGTATTGTTTGTTGAAAAAATAAATAAAGACAATACGTTAGATAAAGTTTTTGTCGCGCAGCTGCCCGACCCAGAAGATGAGAATGGCTTAACTAATATTGTTGTGGCCAAAAAAGGTCGGGTGGTTGAAGATAATATCGGCAGTCAACAATTACAACTCGACAATGGTTTTCGTTATCAAGGCAGCCCTAAATCACTCGAATTACAAGTGATTGAGTTTGGCGGCTATAAAATGGAAATCAAAGAACAAGAAGTCGATGAGCGCCGACGTAAACTTTCTGCACTGCCAGTCAATGAACTATTGGATACCCCAGGGTCGGAAGCGGCGGCTGAATTTCAATGGCGACTGGCGATCCCTATCTCAATTCCATTGTTGACCTTAATTGCCGTGCCATTAGCGCGAGTGAATGTTCGCCAAGGGAAGTTTGCCAAAATGTTCCCCGCTATTTTACTGTATTTAGGTTATTTCGGATTAATGATTGCAGGGCGAAAAGCACTGCAAGATGAGGTGGTGCCGCAGTTCTTAGGCATGTGGTGGATCCATGCATTAGCACTCATGTTAGGATTATTGTTATTAATTAAAGAGCGACCAACAGGGATGAAGTTCTTGGGCTTATTTAAACGTAAGCAGGTGACGCTATGAAAATATTAGACCTGTATATTGCGCGGATGATCGTTAGTACATCTGGCTTATGTTTACTTATTTTGACCGGTTTATCTGGCATCATTAAGTGGGTTGATCAATTACGTTTGGTTGGGCGGGGTGCTTATACCATGCTCGATGCTGCTATCTATGTATTGTTTTTGATCCCTCGAGATATTGAAATGTTTTTCCCAATGGCAGTGCTGCTTGGTGCGCTAATTGGTATGGGCATGCTGGCATCTAACTCTGAGTTAGTGGTGATGCAAGTTTCAGGTATGTCGCGCTTACAAATCACCCAATCGGCGATGAAAACAGCGATTCCATTGATGATTCTGGTTATGGCTCTGGGGGAATGGGGTGCACCTATTGCTGAGAAAAGTGCTAAAGAGCTTCAAGCGACTAAAATATCTGGCGGAAGTTTAATTAAATCTCATCGAGGTATTTGGGCGAAAGATGGTGATTTATTCGTCAATATCGGTGAGGTTCAAGACGTTAATACTCTGAATAATATTAGTTTATATGAGTTTAATGACCAACAAGAATTAACCAGAGTGACACATGCTAAAAGCGCTCAATTTAGGGATGATGCTTGGCAATTATCTGTGGTTGAGAACACCACTGTGGTCGATGATAGAGTGGTGCGAGATTTTCTTGATTCCGATGTGTGGCAATCTACATTAACCCCAGATAAGTTGAGTGTTGTGTCGATTAAGCCTGAAGCATTATCCATAAGTGGCTTAATTGATTATTTAGATTATTTAAAAGTTAACCAACAAGATCCGAGTCGTTATGAGCTGGCATTATGGCGCAAGATTATGCAACCCGTCACCGTCGCTGTAATGATGTTAGTCGCTTTATCGTTTGTGTTTGGACCATTACGTACCGTAACCATGGGGGCTCGCGTGTTGTTGGGTGTGGTCGCTGGTTTTAGTTTTTATATTAGTAATGAGATATTTGGGCCTATGAGCATAGTGTACGAATTGCCCGCAGTAGTCGGTGCAATTGCTCCTAGCATGTTATTTACCGGATTAGCTTTGTATTATATTCGCAAATAACACTGAACATTTAATCGATAATCTGTAAAAAAATGGCAACCTTCTGGTTGCCATTTTTTTGCTTTAACACTACCCATTAGCCGTGGGTGAATGTGCTATGCGCCACGCCAATTTCGCATTTGATTGGCTTCTACAGACAGCACTACCACTTCTGAACGAGTCATCTTGTCTTGTAATGCTAATTTGTCATCATTGATGATAATCCATAGATTACCAATACCCAGTAAAGACCACACGATTCGAGCACATGCGGTAATAAAACTCAGGTTTTGACCGTTAGGATGTTGCACTTTGAGTCGCCAAGCGCGCATACCTAAGGTTTGCCCGCCTTTACTCCAAAATATGGCATAAAATCCGCCAACACAAAGCGCTATCCAGAGTTGGTAAAAGCCGTGATAAATGGGGGTGTTATTAAGTAGATCTGACACGTGTTCATGACCATTCATCGCGATAAGGCCACTGCTTTGTAAAGCAAAGAACACCCCAAAGCCCAAGGCACCAGCACACATATAAACGGCTACTGCGAGCATTGAGTCATACGCCATAGCACCTAAACGTCGAATAAAACTCGCACGAGGGAAATTAGCATGATCTGAATTCAACATAGACAGTCCTTATTGATATCAAAATGATTAAATATCATCATCTTCACGAACAAATTTAATGCTACTAAAACCAAAACGTGCAAACTCGGTCTTGCGAAATTCTTTTTCTGCTTTAGCGCCTTTTTTTGACGTTAAGGCAACTTGTTGTTCCATGGCCAAAAATTTCTTTAAGTCAATCCCTTCAGCTTCAGCGGCTGCTTCATAAAGATCGCGATGTATGTCATAGCTAAAAGCGATGGTTTTGGTTTGACCTTTAAAGGTGTAAATCACTTGGCGCGCCATGTAAACTCCTGAAATTAATGTAATTCACTGTAAAAAATAAACAATATGGTACCTAAAAATGCAGATTCTGCCTGCAAGTTGTTAAGCTATTCGTGGGGCTTTGAGATACCAAACTACAAAAGGGCAAATACAGTAAAGTTAGCGGCCTCTTGCATAGCGGTTAATTGTCCCACGTTCATCTCGTTATAACCAAGCCGATTTGCTGTAACTGGCAATAAATTTTTCACCACTAGAAACAATTGAACTTTGTTGGTTGAATTTTGTTCAATGTAAACGTGTGTTAATCGAGGCGAGTGGATAGCCGCCTAGCAATTTAAGCAAGATTCGCTCAACAAACAGCAACACGATTTTAGCTGGACCTTCGGGCAGTGTTTACTGGCCATCGCTCCTGCGTTATCGGCTTTTATGCTGCATAACTTCATTCCTAAGCCCTAGTCTTATTGGCTACTGTTGCCGTTATAGACCAAACATTCACTGCAAAATAACCTTGAAACATCAACACACCCTAGGATATCTCAATCGGCGAGATCCCTAATAAAGCCGCAACGTTACTGCTTAAGTTGATTAGTAATGTCATAGAGTGTTAAACGCACAGTGGTTATAAACCGATAGCAACATGGCGCGAGTTTTTATCATAAGGGTAAATATAAATAACATGCCCCAGTAGGGTAGCTTTCTAATGATTGTGCTAGCTTTGCTGAGGTGGGTTCAGGTTTAAACCCTTGCTGTTGCCAATATGTTTGTGCGCCTTGCACTGCAACTAATCCAATACCATTGAGCATTAATGTTTTAGCCTGATTAATTAGGTAGGTAAATAGCTGCTTACCAACACCCATACCTTGTGCATTGGGTGAGATAGCCATGTCATGTAAATACCAGCTGTTGCTCTCAATAGGCCCCTTTAATTCACGGTTCAGTGACGGGGCATCGCCTCTTTGCCACGGGTGAACAAGAGCATAAGCTAGCACATTACCTTGTCGTTCAAATACCACACAGCTAGCAGGCGAGAGTTGCCATTTACTTTGCATAACCTCAAGCGATTCTGGTGTTAGTTCAACATAACATTGCGCTTGGATCGCCATAATAGCGGGCCAATCATTAGCGGTAATTGGACGAATTGACATATCATTCTTTCGTGGTAGTTTTGAGGGCGTAATTATACTCAGAAACGGCATGAATCATAAGTATAAATCAGTGCTAGAGTAACCATAATAATAGCTATAAGGAATATCAATATAATGAGAGTCAGTTTACATTCAGCCCGTAAATGTGTTTTGGCAGCGGCGATATTTACCTTAATGACCTCTTTATCATTTACCGCTTCAGCTGGGACTGAGGCATTTAAATCAGGGCCGATAATTAAGGATTATGGCAAAATAGCTGAAGTAAATAGTAGCTTAGTGATACCTGCTGGAATGAAGTTCAAAGTCGCTTTTGATTTAAGTAGTGCAGCAAAACCTGCAGAATTGAATCGTAGTATTGATACCTTAGCGCGTTTTATCAACATGCATGTGGCAGCTGGGGTTAAGCTTGAAGATATTTCAGTTGCTATGGTGGTGCATGGTAAAGCCGCGAATGATATGACCAAGGATAGTGTTTACCAGCAGCTCAATGCGGGACAAAAAAATGTCAATAAAGACTTAATTGCTCAGCTAGTTAAGCATGGCGCAAAGTTTTATGTATGTGGTCAAACCGCAGCATATTATGGCATTACCCCTGACGATTTATTGCCCGGCGTTGAGATGGCATTATCGGCGTTAACTGCCCATGCCGTGTTGGCTCATGAAGGCTACAGCGTAAATCCGTTTTAATTTGCCTGTAGTATATTGGCAGTAGTAGTAGGCAATCGCATTATCGATTAAATACATCTTGCTTGGTGTATTTATCGATAATACTTTGAGTTGTACCATTTTGATTAAATTCTGCAATAGCGGCGTTGATTTGTGGTAACAAGGCTAGGTGCTCTTTACGAAGACGCATCACTAACTCGCCTTGTGTATGAATTGCCGCAAGGCTGATAGGACTGTTGAGTTTTTTAGCCCAATATAAAGCGGGTAAGTCGCCGCAGATAGCCGCATCAATTCTTTCTTTATACAGGGCCTTGATGAGATCGCGTTCTGAAACAAAATCGACCCGAGTATATTGCGCATCATCATGGTACAAATAACCACGTACCGTGCCTATTTCTTTGCCTTTAATATTATTGATATTTTGCCAGTTTTTAGCATTTTCCTCCAAAGTAATAATATTTTCTTGGATAGCTATTATGGGATCAGATTGTACAAAAAGCGTGCCTAAATCCTTATTAGGAAACCAATCGGGGCTAACAAAGTCGAAATCTAATAAGCCGCTATCGAGGGCATAATTGGTTCTTTTTGGCGGGAAGTTATGTTTTTCAATGTCAATATTGGCTTTTGCCAGCAGTAAAGGTACCAGCTCTCCTAGTATTCCAGGCTCTTCTGCTGAGTCAGCAATATAATAAGGTACCCAACTGCTTGAGGCGTTGACGTTGTACTTAAGAACTGTAGCGGCTTGAGCTGTCGAACCACAAAAAAACATCACAAAGCAAGAAAGTGCTATAAAACGTTTTTTCATGGTGATTCCTTATTTTTGTATCAAGACTATATCAACTATTGATAGTTAATAAAGGTCAAGACACAGCAAACATAAACTTGGATGTAAATTACTTGGCATTAGCATGTAAGTTTTATGGTGTTTGATCAGAGAAGTCTTTTTATTGGCTTGACTGAGTAATAAACCTTGTTCTAGTGCTAAGCGAGCGACCAGTTTTTCGTCGCCGCGAATGTACATTGAGATGGGTTTAACAATTTTATCGTCAACAATATGCTGATTAAATTGTTTTGCTGAGATGACTATACTGGATTGACCATCGCTGCCGAGTTTTAATTTTACATCTATATCGGTATCGGTGATCACCACCCACTTTTGTTCCGTCAAGGCGGCTAAAAGGCCTTTAAGTCCTGCACCGGTCGCAATAGTACTGTTGTTAGCTTGTTGATATTGATCTGCAATACAGGTTAACAAACGTTTCAGTTGAGCTCCTGCACCTTGACTTCTTGCTTGACTGATCCAAGTTGTTAAGTCGTCTGCCATGAGCTTTGAAAAGCGTTTTGTTTTTAACGACTCAACCATCCAGTTACATAAAAAATGGCTTTCTTGTGCTGGTGTTCTGACGGATTTGTGTTGTGATGCCGAAGTATTTATGGCTTCTATTCCAGCTAGCGCAAGTGTTAATAAAGCTTGGTTGTATGTTTCTGTCGTCATTTCAACTGGGTCAATAAAGTAATGTGGCGCTTAGTTTACCGTGAAGTGACTCATTGCTAAATAGATATTTGATCAGCCACTGTGCATCGATTATTACCGAGAGTAAAATTAAGGCTATTATTCTTTTTTGGGTGGAAATTGCCCCAAAATAGCGATGATAGTTTGCTGGATACTTTTCACTTTATATTCGCCACCTTGATCATAGCGATACTGACTAGTGCCACGCCAAATTAAGCGTTTACTGGCAGGGTCGATAATATCAATTTGAATCGTTTGAATTTTAGCCGTGTCACTGCCTAGAGGGATCCCCATACTTGTTCCAACGATTAACCCACCATTAGCGCCCCACGTTCCAGAGCCTAAACCAAAAGATAACCCAGAATCTTGCTCTTCGTCTTCAGTGAAAAATGCGTAACTCACTAAAAAGTCAGCATTGTCTTTAGTAAAGACATAACCTTGATTAAGTAAGGTTTGTTTAATTTCGGCATTAATACGATCAGCGGTTAACGGATCATCGGTTTGTTTTACGGTGAGCTGACTGAATGTTTTGAGTACAGAAAAATCGTAATTAACATCATAATCTTGCTTGGGTTTTACCGTGCAAGATGTCAGTAATAGCAGGCTACAGATTAGGGTAATGAATTGATAATGCGCTATTTTTTGAGTAAAAAACTTACCTGAACGCTGTGGTGTTGTCATAAGACTTCCTTTAACGTGCAATAATGTACAAAATTAACTCAATTAGTATAACCTTAATATCAAGGTGTTCGATAACGACGTTAGTCGGTTCTGAGCCGTTATCAAAGCAAACTATTAATGACTATATCGTATATTTGGCATTTAACAATATTCGCTGAGGTTAAGCATTCTAATGATGGAACAGTTAAGTTTTTTTGCGGTGCCAAGCCCTTGTATCGGCGTTTGTCAGTCAGACAGTCGCGGCTACTGTATGGGCTGCCATCGTAGTCGCGATGAACGTTTTAACTGGATGACGTTTAGCGAGTTACAAAAGCAAGATGTGATCCGTTTGTGTTTACAGCGTAAACGACGTCGCCAGTATGCCATTCATAAAGCGAAACAGCTTGAGCTTCAAACCCTGCAAACCGCGCATACACCTCAATTAGATTTTGATACCCAGATAACAGCAGACAATGAAGAAATTGATTTAAGCGGTTTTAGTGTAGATGAATAATACAGTGTTCAGTAGGCTACGCTTTCATTGCTTGCCAAAATAATCTAAAACTAGCGTTCCTGTGCGCATCATCGTCACCTAAATTGGGGTTGTCGGTAAAGAATCGAATCGCCGCTAAGTACTGCCCATGGCAGTTTTCGAGTAATAAGGCATTGGGAAAGTCTGCAATAATCTGCTGTTGTTTACCTTGCTCAATCAGCTCGACCACAAATCCTAAAATGCTATTCATCGCTTGCTTTCTGACGTCAGCATCAATGTCTGCTGACATCGAATATTGCAAAAAAAATAGTTGCTTTAACGGTTGTGCAATCGCCCAATCGATGGCTTTTTGCCATAGAGTATTAGCATCTTGTTCAATATCTCCACTAAAATCAGTATTGCTGATCATATTGGTCGCAAATTCTTGTTTAATGGATAAGAACAGCTGGCTCATGATGTCTTTTTTGGTTGGAAAATGATGAAACAAGGTGCCCGTTGCCACGCCAGCCGCTTTGGCTATTGAGGCGGTCGATGTAGCATTAAAGCCTTTCTTTACAAACAGCTGTAAAGCTGAATCTAAAATGGCTTGTTTCTTATCTGTGGTCATCACTGCTTTACGGCTCATCGAATCAAGATACCTGTTGATCTAAAGTCTGTTTATAAGGAGAGAGTTGATGATTATCTGTTAAATCAGTTTGACTCTTCATTACGCTGAGCAATTATTGCTTGTCACACAATAATTGCAGTGGCGATAAACCGGTGTTAACGCAAGAAAAACTTCATTAATAACCGTTGGATAATACCGCCATAAGGCGGGTGAACCAAGATACCACTATTTATTTTACCGCTGTGTAGAATGGTTTTAGCGTGGCTAAAGGTTAAAAAACCTTCTTTGCCGTGGTAGTGCCCCATACCTGATGGACCAATGCCACCAAAGGGCGCATCATCGGCGGCAACATGAAATACCGTATCGTTAATGCATACACCACCAGAATGAGTGTGAGCTAATATTTTTTGTTGAATTTGTGGCTCAAAACTCATCACATATAAGGCTAATGGACGATCGTTTTTATTGATGTAAGCCATCGCTTCATCAATCGACTGGTAGCTAATAATCGGTAATAAAGGTCCAAAGATCTCGTCTTGCATAATCAGCATATCATCAGTGGTATTAGTCACTAGTTGAGTGGCTATTTTCCGCTGTGTTGTTGATATTGGGCCTGTAATGGCGGAAGTGATGCTTGCACCTTTGGCTTTTGCATCGTCTAACACTTTGATTAGGCGATGGTACTGACGATAATTAATGATATTGCCGTAGTCTGGGTTGGTGTCGAAGTTAGGGTACATTTTATTAAATCGACGTTGGTAAGCGGCAATAAATGCCTCAACTTTTTCTGCTGGGCATAAGACATAGTCAGGGGCGACACATATTTGCCCCGCATTTAAGCACTTACCAAAAATAAGTCGCTCTACTGCTGTGTCTATTGGCATATCTGGAGCAATGATCGCTGGCGATTTGCCCCCTAGCTCTAAGGTGACTGGGGTTAAGTTATTCGCTGCGGCGCGCATAACATGGCGGCCAACAACGCTAGAACCGGTAAACAGAATATGGTCAAACGGTAATCCTGAAAACACCGCGGCCACATCGGCTTCACCTTCAACGACTGCAACTTCTGTAGGGTCAAATATTGTTGCCAACATCTGACTTAATACCGCATTCGTTGCCGGAGTGAACTCAGACATTTTGAGCATTGCGCCATTACCGGCGGCAATGGCGGTGATTAGCGGACCCATTGATAACATGACTGGGAAGTTCCACGGCACTATGATACCTATCACGCCTAATGGCTGATATTGCACCGAAACTTTAGACGGCGACAGTAATAAACCGGCATGGCGTCGACTGGGTTTCATCCATGATTTAAGCTGTTTGATGGTGTAATTGATGTTATTTACACAAGGCATAATATCGGAAATGATAGTGTCATTTGGCGATCTATGACCGTAATCATTGATTAAGGCATCGATAATAGCTTGCTGGTTATCGAGTAATGCTTGTTTTAGACGAGTTAATTTATCGACTCGTGATTGATAATCAGGTGCTGGATTAGACTGGAAACGCGCGCGTTGATCGGCTAGTGATTGTTGTAGTTGTGTTTCAATATTATCAACGGCCATATTCATATTTTGTCTCCAACAAAAATAACGATGTTGATTTGCTGAGTGTCATATTGAACAACTCAATAAACCGACTGATTAGTCGGTCTAATGTTAGGTTGTTTTTTGATCTAAAGCAAGTTTTCGGTTTTGATTTGACTTTGATCACTAAGTGACTCTTTAATATTGACTATACTTAACTTCAATGCTGAACATATCTTTAAACGTGGGGTGTTATTCAGCGTTGATGAAACTTATATTGGTGAAACGAAACAGAGTGTGTTTATCTGGTATGTAATGTTTTAGCAAATGATATGGAGGAAGATAATATGCGTACTCGTAATATTTTATGGCCTACCGATTTTTCTGATACGGCGTCACATGCATTACGTTATGCCATTGAAATGGCAAATTTATACCAAGTTGGGATTCGTATTGTGCACGTAGTTGATCAGCCTTTTGGTGATGAAAATTATATGGTACTTGCGATTACTCCCGAAGAGTTAGCTAAAAGTATGGAAGAAGCGGCTGCGAGTCGAATGCATGAACTGCTTGGGCAGCTAAATACTAATTTAAAAATTGAAACGGTTATCCGCCGTGGCGATGCGATTACCGAAATTTTAGCCGAAGCCAATAAAGGTGATATTGGTATGGTAGTAATTGCCAGTCATGGCAGAAGCGGGTTGGCTCATTTTTTACATGATAATGTAGCCGAAGCCATTGCCAATAAAGCTGATTGCCCGGTATTAGTGGTTAAATAGCATGGCTTGTTGAAGCTGGCTAGGGTATTACCAAACGATGTTTTTAATCTGCTTAAAAGCTGGAGCCGGGTTGAGTTAAAAATTCGATTTCGGCAGTTGTAGAGTCGCGCCCTAATATTTTATTTCGATGTGGATAACGATTAAATTGCGCGATAATAGCTTGATGTTGCTGTTGGCTGGGCAGATTATTGGGCGCAAATTGCTCAAATAATGGCAAGCCTTGTTGGTGGATTATCATTGATTCACTATGCATGTAGGGCATGATTAAAAAGCCCGCCTGTTGTGTTGGTAACTGAGCTAAACAACCTAATGTTACAGCTTCTTGTGCAAGTACTAACGCGATATTGTCAGCGGCAAATGCCGCTGGGGTATCGCGATGAATATTTCGTGAAAATTGGTCTAGCACGATAATTTCAGCTAATCGGCCTTGAGCATTAGTACGCCAATGTTGTAATTCACCTTTTACGGCTGCATCAAGCGTGGTGCTAAAAGCTTGTTTTATCTGCAAATCAAGAGCTAAATCCTTTATCCACCATTGCTTAGAGGATAGTTGCACAAACCAAAAATCAATTACATGGTCTGGGGTAACACTTGTTATTATTTGATTCATTTTGCTAAATCCAATTGCGGTTATCGTGACTCGTTGCATTAAGTGATCGTGTAATAATCAGTTCGGCCACTTGTATGGGTATATATGGGAACACCACACTGCCACTGGCTAACCCAACTTCAACATATGCTAGTTTAGCCTGTTTTTGGCTTTGAGTTTGAGTAATCGAAACGTGTTGAACTTTTTCAAATGTGACTCGTTTCCATTGTTGACCTAAAAAGCCACTGTGTTGCCAAATCACCTGATCTGCTACGACATAACCCCACTGTTTATAGCGGATAAACAGTGCGACTATTACCATGGTGGCGGCAAACCAAATCACTTCAAAAAAACCAAGGCTTTGATGGCCATAATACCCCGCGATACTGATTACACTGGCTAGGGTCAGTGGCAGCGCGATTCTTCTGGTTAGCCAATTAACATGAATAGGCGAGTAACTGTTGGGCAGTGCGCTTGCTCCACCGCTGAGGTGAGGTATTTTTGCCAAAAGAGATTCTATTTCAGCTGACTTAACGCTTGGAACTAACATGTGTTGCTTGGTCTTATGTTCAACCTCATGGCCTTTGACTTGTTTGAAGTATAAGGTCCAGCGGTTAAATAAACGTGCAATGATAGGTTGTTGAACATGCACTAATTGAATACGCCTTATAGCCAAGGCATCTTGTTGATGTGAAATCACACCGCCACTGCGCTGCAAAGTATCATCATGTTTGTCGAGCTGATATGGATGATATTTTAAGATTGCCGCGATAATTGAAATTAACGAAAACAAGCTGTAAACCCCAAACAACACCACTATGACCATGATGGTTTGTAGGCCAATATTTTGATGGGTTTGTTGTTGGGCCCATAGCCAAAATTGCTGCGCCACTGGTGAGTCAAATATGTTATCCCAATTGACTTGGCCTGCTATGGGGCCGGCAATGACTGCAAACCAAATAAAGTTGTTTTGATAAAAGCCAAATAACACTAAATCCCATAAACTTTTACGCACTACAGTCTGGGAGGTATCTGCGCTATCTTGTTCATTAACCTGTGAATGTTCACTTGTTGATAGTGTTTTTGCGTGGGGTAAATTTAGCAGCAAACGTTTTAGGGTTTGCGCTTGTTGGGTATCTAAAGCCGCTAAGTGAGCCTCATCATTCTTAGATCCTGCAGTTTCAATCACTAAGGTTCCAAGTGACAGTGGCTTAAAATAAAAGGGTTGTTCATAACGAATATTTTGAATACGGCTAAGGGGTATTTCATCTTTTTTAGTAAACAATAAGCCGCGTTTTACTTCAAGTTGATGGTTATTAAGACGAAAGCGAAATTTACGCCATTCTATTATCGCCAATAATGTCACCAGCAATAATAGTATGCCAGACGCCAATATGCCCCATTGCATGTCAAAACCTTGTTTCCATCCAGTGTAAACAATGGGCACAATAGCAAAGCCATTGCTAAGGATGCTTTTTAAGGTACT
Organism: Shewanella sp. 5S214; assembly: GCF_041439795.1. Classification (NCBI taxonomy): domain Bacteria; kingdom Pseudomonadati; phylum Pseudomonadota; class Gammaproteobacteria; order Alteromonadales; family Shewanellaceae; genus Shewanella; species Shewanella sp. 5S214. The sequence continues at coordinate 197,414 of NZ_JBGOOV010000002.1, read as the reverse complement.
GAAAATATTACTGACGATAGACCACGCTGACAGTGCTTGCCATTGCTGTAAATCACTTGCGATATTGATGTTATCGGTTAGCGTATGATTAATATCGCTGCGTGCTGCATCAACTGGTTGAACAGTGACAACGGCTTCCGTTCCATGCGGCTGATGGTTATCTGCTGTTGATGGCTTATCCATTATGGTTATCCTGTTGCGCAGGATAAATGGATAAAGTATCAGTTTCTTGGTTAGGTGCCCTTGTTTCAACCATATCATCTTCGGCGATGTCTGACGGGTGACTCGCTGCCGCTTGGCTTAATAAGTGTTGGCGTAAATGTTCAGCTAAATCAGCATTGAGGCCTGGTAAATCTATTTCAGCTAATCCACTGCCAGCACTAAAGCATTTTAAGGTGACCAAGTTGTATTTTCGCTCAAGAGGTCCCTGAGACAAATTAACATGTTGCAGCCGAGTATAGGGCAGCGCTGTTGTCGATATCCAAAATAATCCTTCACGCAGCACCATTTCATGTTTAAACAATCCATAAGCAATTTTGCTGGCTTTGAGGTGGATAAGTTTAATGATTATAGCGGCCAACAAGGTTACTGAAACTAGCCCTACTAGGGCTATCATTAATGGCAGTGGTTGAGCGATTAATTGAAATACACTTAATAGCGATAAGGCAACCACTGCTATAAGCGTACTAATGATGAGCAATAACTTAGGATAGTTAGCATCAATATTGCTCAGTGGTAAGTCGGCCAGCTGAATGTAATCGGCTTGAGATAAACGTCGGCCATGATCATAAATATTTGTTGATGATTCTTTTTCTGCTGACAATTTTTCTGCGGATAATATAGCGGTATCGCTTATTATTGCAGGCTCATTGATTGGTGGTTGCTCGAATGGGCTCTTCACGTGCGGTGGAGTATCCATGTTTGTTCGCTATCCATGTCTGCTATTTCTATTATTAAAAACTATAACTAGATTGTTTTAACTTAGGTAGAGTTAATCATCTTAGGTATCGATAAATCAATGCCGTGGCTTAACAATCAGTAATTAATTATGCAGTAATAAAGCCACTCCAGTAATAGTGCTTGCGTGACGGGCTATTGATACAGTAATTTCAACTGAGTGATATAGAGACAATAGGGCGTGTAAAAGATGTTTTCAAATAATTACGTGATCAATAAATCGCAAAAAGCATTTTTACGGAAATTATATTTAGCGCATTTGCTTGATGAAGAACAGCACAACTTATTAAGCCTGCAAAAACTGACTCTGATGCCCAGAAGAACATTGCAAGATGCAATAGCGGCATTTGTCGATATTGGGATTGAAGTGGACTTTGTGCAACAAGGCCAACGTCATAATGATGGTTATTATCGCATATCAACCTGGGGACCAATTAGCAGTGCTTGGGTTAATAGTCATTTTGAGCAGATTAAACAACATATTGAGACGATTGCTGAGCTTGAAAGGGTAAACTAGGCTATTTTTACTGCAATAATGAGTTGTTAAAAGGGCTATTCATGGCAATAAAGATAATGTTATTCAATGCACAAGGTCTATTATTATCTCAAGGAGATGAGGCCCTTATGGCTGAATATGACCCACAACAGCACTTAATATGGGTCGATATTACCAGTCAACATAGCCAAGCATTTTTTAAGCAATATCCTTACTTTGGTATCGATCATCTCGATTTTGAAGACGCGCAACGTGAACGTCATCCTCCGCAGTTTGAAGAATATGAGACACATTCATACTTGCTCACCCATGAGCTTATGGACCGAGAAGAGTATCTTCTGCTTGAACGCAGCCAGTTACTACTGCATGTAAATGATCACTTTTTAGTCACTCAACATATTAAACCGTCAGTCAGTGTCAGTAAGGTTACCCAACGGATCTCTGAGCATGGTCAGCTTGATAATGCTGATATGAGTCAAGTGTGCTTTGATCTCATGCGCCAAATTGTGGTTGATTATTTAGCTGTGATGTTAGCGTTAGAAGAGCGTTTAAGTGACATAGAAGATGAGATTTTTGAGGTGTCATCTGATGATTTACTGGCAGAGTTAATCGGTTATAGCAGTAAATTACAAAAAGCAAAACGTTCATTCAGTTATCTCGAAGAGATATTGCAACAATTGCTTCGCGATGACAGCCATCAACATATTAAGATGGATTATCAACAGCTAAGCTATTTATATAATCAGTTTGAGCGATTATCCAGTCGTGCCAGTCTTTATCAAGGCTTAGTGGATAGCCTCATTAATGGCTTTATTTCGGTGAGTGCTCATAAAACCAATCGGGTCATGATGACATTAACCCTAGTTACCGCCGTTTTTTTACCGTTAACCTTAGTGGCGGGTATTTACGGAATGAATTTTGATAATATGCCTGAATTAAAATGGCGCTTTGGCTATTTTGCGGTATTGATCCTAATGGCTGTTATTGCGGTATCAGGTTTATGGATTGCCAAGATTAAGCGTTGGTATTAACTAGGCTGAGTGATAAGAGGGTAATTGAGGTGGCAGGATTTCAACATGGGTTAGATTTCGGTGGGTCCCAAGACGGCTTAACCCAAGATTATGTTGTCGAGCCATCGGCTAAAAATCCAATTAGCCCCCCAGTTACTTGGATTAAAGGTTTTCTATCGCCCAAGCAACAGCAGTTATTGCTCAATGAAGTGAATCAATATCCATTAGAGCGGGTTTCAATTGAGGTATACGGTAAACAGCATCTGACTCCTCGAACCCAAGTGTGGTTTGGTGATCCTGGATGCGATTATCATTATTCTAAATTACACATTACCGCATTACCTTGGCCCAGAGTCCTGAGCCGATTACGTGCCAAATTACTTAATGATCATCAAATAGACACTAATTCAGTATTGGTTAATCGTTATGCTGATGGCCATGATTGTATGGGCTGGCACAGTGATGATGAACCTGAGATTGTTAGCGGTTCTGCTATCGCCTCTGTTACTTTAGGCGCCTGTAGAGACTTTGTTGTGCGTCACAAAAACACTAAAATAAAAGTGAATTTTGCACTTGGATCTGGTGATTTACTCATTATGCATCCCAGTATGCAGCAACACTGGCAACATGCTTTACCTAAACGCCTTAAGGTGGTTGAACCGCGTATTAATTTTACTTTTCGACAAATTATCCCTAATTACTATGGTTAACAGATATCGTTAATGGCCATAGCTAAAAGCGAAAGGCCTAGAGGCTAGGACGCTGCGCGGCTAGATGCTATAGAATCTCAGCAGCTAAGCAGTCTCTATCCCAGAGATGACAAGCGATATCGAGTAAAATTGAAGTGCTGTATCCGCGTAGCGAACTAGCAGCGAAGCGACTCTAGAACCTCGGAGACCGAAGCTCGAGCTAGTTTGAGAATATCGCTAAAATGGATCATTATTGAACCGTTAACCGCTATGTATACGTACTCATTACCATTGGTACAAACTGTGGTAATGAATAGATGAATAATGCTGGTGGGCAAACTTTCGAAGACTCGAACCTACAATCGACGTCACAATCTACTGTCAATGCACTTTATTGGTTAGGTGATGATCTGCGAGTAGCAGATAATGCCATTTTTGCAGATATCGCCCTGCATGCACAACAGTTGATGGTGGTGTACTGCATCGACCCTAGCTGGTTTCGCCAAGCTCAATATCAGGCTGATTATGTTGGTAAGTACCGACTGCGGTTTTTACTGGAGTCATTACGGGCTTTAGACGAAACGTTGAATCAATATGGTCAACAGGTGCATATTGTTTATGCCTCAGCGCAAAAATCGTTACCCTATATAATTCAAGCTCATAATATTTCAAGGGTATACCGTAGTAACCATAGTGGTGCCGATGAGCAAACGGCTTGGCAAGTGATTCAGCAGCAATGCCCCAATGTTGAATATTCGACTATTACTACGCAAACGCTGTTTGAGCTGCAGCAACTGCCTTTTGAATTAGCCGATCTGGCTGCGACATTCAGCCAGTTTCGTAAAAAGGTCGACAATGTTAATATCAGCCCAGCCACTGATGCAGTATCTTGGCTCCCGCCTATGGTTGCACTTAAGCCACAAGACAAACAACTTCAGTCTTGGCTGGCTTATCCTAGTTGGTTGCCACAAACTCAAACGATGAACAATGTCTTTTGCGGTGGTGAAGCACAAGGGAAATTGCAATTAGACAGTTACTTTTCGTCAAATTTAGCCCATAACTATAAAACTGTACGCAACGAACTTGATGGCTGGGAATGCTCAACAAAGTTTTCGCCTTGGTTAGCCAATGGTTGCTTATCGGCAAGACAAGTCGTGGTAGCATTAAAGCAATTTGAGTTGCAACAAGGTGCTAACGAATCGACCAAGTGTATTTTGTATGAGCTGCTTTGGCGTGAGTATTTCCATTTTTACGCGCATAAATTCAATACGCTGGTGTTTAGATTTTCAGGCATTAATGGGCGTAAACCATTAACCAGTTTTTACGCCCAACGCATTCAAGCTTGGAAAACCGCCACGACACCTTATCCGTTTGTGAATGCATTGATGAAGCAGTTAAATGACACTGGCTATATGTCAAACCGCGGCAGGCAAATTGTAGCAAGTTGCTTGGTCAATGAACTGCAATGTGATTGGCGTTATGGGGCGGCGTATTTTCAACAGCAATTAATTGATTATGATCCAGCTGTGAATTGGGGCAATTGGCAGTATCTAGCCGGTGTTGGCGCCGACCCACGCGGTTCGAGACGTTTTAATCTGCAAAAACAGCAGCAGACATACGATCCACAAGGATTATTTATTAATGCATGGTTGGGACGTGAGGCATTACAGCAACATGATGAGAGCCATGCGTTATATTGTATCGATAGTGTCGATATAACCGATTGGCCAAGGAGTTAATGTCAGTTCGACTTGAGAAAGCTGTGCTCAAACGTTAACTTTTACCCTGCTTGTTTGACCTTTATTCGGCAAACCAGTACCCTGCGATTTCATCGATATGGATTAATAAGAGTATCACTATGTCTGTCGAACAAATCATTACCGATAAATTGAATCACGCTTTTGCGCCATTGCATCTAGAGGTGATTAATGAAAGTAACCGTCATCATGTGCCGCCTAATTCAGAAACCCATTTTAAAGTGGTTGTAGTTAGCGATCAATTTAGCGAACAGCGTTTACTTGCTCGTCACCGTTTGGTTAACCAAGCACTTGCAGACGAATTAGCCAATGGTGTACATGCTTTATCTATCAATGCTTACAGCCAGCCAGAATGGCAAGCTTTAGATGAAGTACCTAAAACGCCTAACTGTAAAGGCTAATGTTTCTCACTTTGTCTAGTGTATAAAAACCTCACTGATGACGTGAGGTTTTTTGTTTTTGTCGTAAATCAGTTGTATTTGTCACTCGTTATGAATATGTTACAGTCATGGAGTAGAAGAGCCTGATTGATAAAGGATATAGACATGGGCAAGGTGGTACCAATCTGCTGGTTAATGGTTCTTATATTACTATTTGGCTGTCAACAAGAGGCGCCTGCAAAGGCAAACTCTGTTTCTCAAACTGATTTACTCCCTCATCAAGTTATTAAATGGCGTTTAGCAACCTCATGGCCGAAAAACTTGCCCGGTTTAGGCATGGCCCCAGAACGATTTGCCCAGTTAGTCAAACAAATGTCAAACGGACGTTTAGTGATTACGGTTTATGGCGCCGGAGAGTTGATGCCTGCATTATCGGTTTTTGATGGTGTAAGTAACGGCACCATTGAAATGGCGCATAGCGCTTCATATTATTGGAAAGGCAAAGCACCCGCTGCGCAGTTTTTTTCATCAATTCCTTTTGGTTTAACCGCACAACAGATGAATGCATGGCTTCATTATGGTGGTGGAATGGCATTGTGGGAGGAAGTTTATCAGCCTTTTGGCGTGTTACCGTTGGCAGGAGGAAATACCGGCATGCAAATGGGCGGCTGGTTTAATAAAGTCATTGCTACACCTGAAGATTTTAAAGGCCTTAAAATGCGCCTACCTGGCATTGGGGGCGAGGTGCTTAAGAAATTGGGTGGTGTTCCTGTTGATGCGCTAGCTGGCAGGGAATTATATAGCGCGCTCCAAACCGGGGCTATTGATGCTGCTGAGTGGGTCGGCCCTTATAATGATTTACCGCTAGGTTTGTATCAGGTGGCTAAGTACTACTATTATCCAGGCTGGCACGAGCCTGGATCGACTATGGAGTTTCTCATTAACAAGCAGGCTTTCTCTGCCTTACCTGAAGATTTACAAATGATGGTTAAAGTTGCGGCAAGTGCCATTAACCAAGATATGTTAGATGATTATACTCAAGGCCATATTGCTGCCATGGACGTATTGCTTAACGAACACAATGTCCAAGTGAAAGCTTTTCCCTATAGTGTTATGCGAGCATTAAAAAATGCCCGAGATGATGTCCTTAATCATGAAGCGGCTAAAGATCCGCTATTTAATAAAGTATTAGAGTCATATATCGCTAATGAGAAGTCTGTGAAACGTTATTTTAGTTATACCGAAGATGCGTTAAGTCAGTTTGAAATAGATGAACAACATGCGCAGTAAACTCTGACTGTGACAACGCTGGAATAGTGATAGTATCTGGTTATTAGGCTTTATATTGTAAGATTTTTAAATTTATTTTGGAGAAAGCAATGCCTTTATTAGACAGTTTTACCGTAGACCATACACGTATGAATGCGCCAGCGGTTCGTGTTGCTAAGCATATGAGCACGCCAAGTGGCGATGCTATTACTGTATTCGATTTGCGTTTTTGTGCACCCAATAAAGATATCCTCAGCGAGCGTGGTATTCATACGCTTGAGCATTTATTTGCTGGCTTTATGCGTGATCATTTGAATGGTGATGGTATTGAGATTATTGACATTTCACCTATGGGATGTCGCACAGGTTTTTACATGAGCTTAATTGGTCAACCGACAGAAAGTAACGTTGCCGATGCTTGGTTAGCAGCCATGATTGACGTCACAAATGTGATTGATCAAAAAGATATCCCTGAATTAAATGAGTATCAATGTGGCACATACGAGATGCACTCATTAGAACAAGCTCAAGATATTGCGCGGATGATTATTGCTGCTGGCGTAAGCGTTAACCAAAATGATGATCTCAAACTGAGTGATGAAATTTTAGGTAAGTTATAATTCAATTGATTAACTCGGTAATCATAAAGCGGCTTTAGCCGCTTTTTTTGAAAATAGCACATCTCAATGTCGAGTAAACGTTAAAAGTACGCTATTTTTATGTGAAAAAAACCGTTATTGTGATGCCTATGTTTTAGTTAGTAACTTGTCAAATTAAGCGATTTTTGCGTGAACAGACACATATACGGAGATTAATATGTCTAACCACCCATTTAGCCTGTCAGTGATAGCCACCGCAGTGCTTTATGTTTGCTATTCAACCAATGCTGTTGCCGAAACGGTAACAGAGTCTATTGATAAGATTAATAATCAACTTGAGTTGCAGCAGTCATCAATAAGCCAATATCATTATCGTCAGAGTGATATTGTGCTCGGTTTGGCGGGCGCAACAGTATTACCTGCTACGCCACATCAAAATGTGATGTTCACCCATGCGGGGGCCACAGACGGTGTTGCTATTTTACAAGATGGAATCTTCTTTTCTCCGGCGCCGTATTCAGGACAACATCTAGTATTGCAACCTAATTTGTTGCATCAACAACAAGTATCCTTTACGGGGATGACCAGTGTCACCGAAAGCTCTGAAGCCGCTTTTGGTAAATTGGATTATCAGTCTGTACAAATTAGCCCTAAAAAAGCTGCAACTGATGTTAACCTTGAAGGCAGTGATAATAGCGCCATCAATGGTGGTGTCATAGTGAGTGGCACTTCAAAAGAATCTGGTATGTTACTGGCGGTTGATTATCAATCAGCGTCAGACGATGTCGGTTATCGTATTTCGCAAGAGGCCGATACCACCCAAAAAGATATTTTATTTAAAATAGCAGCCAAAAGTTTACCTGGTGCGCGCAACCAACAGACTACCGAATTCAGTTACCAGTATTCATCGCAAGACAGTGATCGCGGAAACTTAGGGCTAACCTCTGCAGATTTCGCCTTAAACCCGACTGCCTTATATTCCGCATCCAGCACAGATAACACAGATGGCGAACGTCAACGTTATGTACTCGCTCATAAGGTGATATTGTCAGCGACGTCAACCATGGATACTGATTTTTACTATCAAACCTATTCGCAACAATCTCAAGAAATGCGTTTTGTTGATGGTGTGCAGATTGATAATGACTCACTAACTGACATTGCGACGTTTGAAACATCACCCACTGTCGATGGCATGAACTTAGGCGCGTTAACGCAAAACAACGACTTTGCTGGCTTTGGTGTGCAAACTAAAGGGGTCACTATGTATGGTCAACATCAAGTGACTTATAGTGCACGTTATCACACCGACAAAGCTGAAATGCGTTTAGGTCAACGAGATTGGTTATGGGGCAATGATTTAGTACTTTTACCCACCACAGATAATGAATATGCTCTGACTTATACTGACGATGCTTCAGCTTTTTCATCTGCGGTAGATACCAAATTAAATTATGGTCAGTGGTCTGTTAACCTTGGTTTAGGTTATGAGCATGTCAGTGTTTCGCGCGAGCTTGGTGATGTAAATACGAGTCTTAACGCTGCTGATTTTTCTGATGATGGCTGGTCGCCATCTATTGAAGTGGCTTATCAGAGTGGGCCGTGGTTAGCCGCGTTACAAGCCAAACAAGCTTGGACCGCCGCATCAGCTGGCAATATTGAGCAAACGGCGCAAGAAGCACTGCAATATCAATTAGCGTTAAGCTATCAACAAGATGCTTTATCGATTGCCATGACGGCTTATATGCATGATTACGATAGCCAGCATGTAAGCTGTTTGCCGGGCATGGTATGTGATTATGAGCAAATATCATTACAAGAGAATATTAAAGATGTCTCAGTTGTCGGCGCAGATTTGAGCATAGCCTATGGCGTTAGTTTTGATAATTTTTCAATTCCTCTTAAAGCCAAATATCAATATGCCCAAGCTGAAACAGATAATGCTAATTGCAATGAGTTGATGGGATGTTTTGCTGCTAATAGTCAATTACCTTGGGTACCTGAACAACAACTGACCTTAAGCTCAGGTATTGTTTATGGCGACTTTTCTATTATGGCTCAAGCCTTGTATCAATCTGAATTAGGTTATCAAGGTGGCTTCACAAATGAGCGTGCTATCGATAGTCAATGGAAAGTTGATATCGCCGCAACTTACCGTTTGACTGAGCAGCACGAGCTGTATGTTCGTGTAGAGAATTTGTTAGACGAAGAGTTAGTGGCAAATCGCACTGTAATGGGATTCCAAGGACAGTCTGAAATGACGACTTACTTTGGTTATCAAGGCCATTTCTAGAGAATAGTTTATAGGCTAAGGTAAGCTGTAGACATAGTCGATCACAACTGATGTGACTTTGATGTCAAAATACCAATACTCCTCAAGTGATGACTCATTTGGGGAGTATTATTTATGTCACAATTGTTCTCGTGGTTGAACAGCTGAAATTTATTTCTTTAAAATTAATGCGATAGTTTTTTTATCAGATTTTCGTATACGGCATAACCTTGCAGGTTCTTATTCGTTCAGTCTGATCTAAAAATCATTTAACAAAGTAATGTATTGGTATGAAAACACCTATAATTTTCGTGGCGATAGTCTCATATTTGCGGTAAAATGCGCGCGACCAGCGTGATTACGATCGCATTTTCGAGTTAAATCTGCGCTAGCTCAAACGTGAGGCATTTGTTAATGCTTTGTTTTTGCAGCGGAACGTGGCGCATTGTCTTTCCTTCAAACGTAGTGCTTGTGGATATGATTACAATTAAGAAAGGATTGGAACTGCCTATAGCAGGCGGACCAGAGCAAGTTATCCATAATGGCCCAGCCATTAGACACGTAGCGACTTTGGGTGAAGAGTATATTGGCTTACGTCCAACGATGAAAATCAAAGTGGGCGATAAAGTACAAAAAGGCCAAGTTCTTTTTGAAGATAAAAAGAACTTAGGCGTTAAATATACGGCTTTAGCCAGTGGTACTATTTTAGAAATCAACCGAGGTGCAAGACGTGTACTTCAGTCAGTTGTTATTGCTGTGGAAGGTGACGATAGCGTTACTTTTGCTCAATACGATGCTGATAAGTTAGACACGTTAGACGTACAAGTTGTTCGTGATAATCTGATTGACTCAGGTTTGTGGACTGCTTTACGTACGCGCCCTTTCAGTAAAGTGCCGGCTGTAGATGCTACTGCTGCAGGTATTTTTGTTACTGCAATTGATACCCAACCTCTTGCTGCCGATCCTGTGGTAGTCATAGCTCAACATAAAGAAGATTTTGCTAACGGCCTTAAGGTTCTAGCACGATTGACTGAAGGTAAAGTTTACCTATGTAAAGCACAAGGTGCCGATATCCCAGCAGCCAATGCGCAAGTCCAAGAGTTTGCGGGTAAACATCCAGCAGGCCTTGTGGGTACGCATATTCACAACGTTCTTCCAGCTTCTGCAACACGTACTGTGTGGCATATTGGCTACCAGGATGTGATTGCTTTTGGTCAACTGTTCACCAAAGGTGTATTAAACACTGAACGTGTGGTTGCGATTGGTGGTCCTAAAGCGAAAAAACCTCGTCTAGTTCGTACCGTTTTGGGTGCTAGCATGACTGAACTGACTGCTGATGAAACAGTTGGTGATGGTGTTCGTGTGATTTCGGGCTCAGTGTTAAGCGGTCGCACAGCGGTTGGACCTCAAGCTTATCTGGGGCGTTATCATCAGCAGGTGAGCGTACTGGAAGAAGGGACAGAAAAAGAATTGTTCGGTTGGGCTATGCCTGGCGCAGATAAATTCTCTATCACTCGTGCATTCTTAGGCCACTTAAGCCCATCGCGTCTATTTAATATGACCACTAGCACCTGCGGTTCAGACCGTGCAATGGTACCTATTGGTAACTATGAACGCGTGATGCCTCTAGACATTCTACCTACTATGCTACTTCGTGATTTACTCTCTGGCGATTTTGACGGCGCAGCCCGTTTAGGCGCATTAGAGTTAGATGAAGAAGATTTGGCATTGTGTACGTTCGTATGTCCAGGTAAGTATGACTACGGTTCATATTTGCGTGATTGTTTAGATACGATCGAGAGGGAAGGCTAATGAGTTTGAAAGATTTTATCGAACGTATTGAGCCGCAATTTGAAAAAGGCGGCAAGTACGAAAAGTGGTATGCCCTTTATGAAGCGGCTGCCACAGTATTTTATACTCCGGGTAAAGTGAACAAAGGTGCTACCCACGTTCGCGATAATGTTGATCTAAAACGTATCATGATTACGGTTTGGGCATGTACATTCCCAGCAATGTTTTTTGGTATGTATAACGTAGGCTTACAAGCTCAAGTCGCGATGGCAGCCGGTTTCGGCACGCCAGATGTTTGGCAAGTTGGCTTATTTGAATTATTTGGCGCTCAACTTACTGCAGACTCTGGCATTACGTCCTTGATGTTCTACGGTGCGTGCTTCTTCCTACCTATCTACGCCGTGACTTTCATCGTCGGTGGTTTTTGGGAAGTGCTATTTGCATCAGTGCGTGGTCATGAAGTTAACGAAGGTTTCTTTGTTACCTCGGTACTATTTGCTCTGACTTTACCGGCTACTATTCCATTGTGGATGGTTGCACTAGGTATTACCTTCGGTGTGGTTGTAGCGAAAGAAATCTTTGGCGGTACAGGGCGTAACTTCTTAAACCCTGCATTGGCTGGTCGAGCTTTCTTGTACTTTGCCTACCCATTAAGCATGTCTGGTGATACTACTTGGGTTGTTGCTGATGGTTATTCAGGAGCAACAGCATTAAGCCAAGCAGCACAAGGTACGTTTGACTATGCCTCAACGGCTAACTGGATTGACTCTTTCATGGGCTTCATTCCTGGTTCAGTCGGTGAAGTCTCTACCTTTGCTATTTTGCTCGGTGGTCTAGTTATCATTTATGCCCGTATTGCCTCTTGGCGAATTGTCAGTGGTGTTTTCTTAGGTATGGTTGCTATTGCGACTTTACTTAACATGATTGGCAGTGACACCAACCCGATGTTTGCAATGCCTTGGTATTGGCACTTAGTGTTAGGTGGATTTGCATTTGGTATGATGTTTATGGCGACAGACCCTGTTTCTGCGTCGTTTACTAATACCGCTAAGTGGGCATACGGTTTCCTTATTGGTGCAATGGTAGTGTTTATCCGTGTGGTTAACCCTGCATTCCCTGAAGGTATTATGTTAGCTATTTTGTTTGCTAACCTATTTGCTCCATTATTTGACCACTTTGTCGTACAGTCAAATATCAAGCGGAGGATTGCTCGTGGCTAGTAATAAAGATTCGTTCGGAAGAACGCTATTTGTTGTTGTCGGCTTATGTCTTATCTGTTCAGTACTGGTTTCGACCGCTGCCGTGGTGTTAAAGCCTATTCAGCAAGAAAATAAGTTACTCGATAAGCAAAAGTATATTCTTGAAGCGGCGAGCCTGATAAATACCAAAGAAGGTAAAGTCACCAAGAAAGAAATCCTAAGCAAGTACGAACAATATGTTGAAGCTCGCTTAGTTGATCTTAAAACCGGTGAGTTTGTTGAAGGTAATGCTAACCTTTATGATCAACGTAAAGCGTCTCGTGATACTGACACTTCGTCTGTGCCAGAAAACGATATTGCCTCGATCAAACGTGTTGCAGATACCGCAGTGGTTTACCTTGTTCATAATGATGAAGGTACACTGACTAGCGTCATTCTTCCTATTCACGGTTATGGTTTGTGGTCAACCATGTATGCACTTTTGGCACTTGAAGCTGACTTAAATACAGTTCAAGGACTTGTTTACTATGACCAAGGCGAAACGCCTGGTTTAGGTGGCGAAGTTGAAAATCCAAAATGGAAAGCATTGTGGAAAGGTAAGCAGTTATTTGATGCGCAAGGCAATCTGGCGATTAGTGTAACTAAAAACCCTGTAGTGGCGAGTTCTGTTCATGGTGTTGATGCACTTTCCGGTGCAACACTTACCAGTAACGGTGTACAACACTCATTGCAGTTTTGGTTAGGTAAAGAAGGTTTTGCAAACTTTATCGCTAAAGCACACAACGGAGGGTTAAGCTAATGGCTGACGCTAAAGAACTTAAACAGGTTCTAACCGGACCTATTATCAATAACAACCCAATTGCATTGCAAATTCTGGGTGTGTGTAGCGCACTTGCTGTGACCAGTAAGTTAGAAACAGCATTGGTAATGACGATTGCATTAACTGCGGTAACAGCGTTTTCTAACCTGTTTATCTCACTTATCCGTAATCATATTCCAAGCAGTGTGCGTATTATTGTACAGATGACCATTATTGCTTCGTTAGTGATTGTGGTTGACCAAGTATTACAAGCTTATGCCTACGCTATTTCTAAGCAGTTATCGGTGTTCGTTGGCTTAATTATTACTAACTGTATCGTAATGGGTCGTGCTGAAGCTTACGCAATGAAAACCCCGCCTATGATGAGCTTTATGGATGGTATCGGTAACGGTTTAGGTTACGGTGCAATTCTATTGTCTGTCGGCGTTGTGCGTGAACTATTTGGTAATGGTTCATTATTCGGCGTAGAAATCCTCAGTAAAATCTCTGACGGTGGTTGGTATCAACCTAACGGTTTATTACTGCTACCACCGAGTGCATTCTTCTTGATCGGTGGTCTGATCTGGTTGATCCGTACGTATAAGCCAGAGCAAGTTGAAGCAAAAGGGTAAACGCAATGGAACATTATATTAGTTTATTAATTCGCTCCGTTTTCATTGAAAACATGGCGCTAGCGTTCTTCTTAGGTATGTGTACTTTCTTAGCAGTATCAAAGAAAATCACTACTGCGATGGGCCTAGGTGTTGCAGTTATCGTGGTACTGGCTATTTCGGTTCCTGCTAACCAAATTATTTATCAAGGTCTGTTAGCTCCAGGTGCTCTAGCTTGGGCTGGTTTCCCTGATGCTGATTTGAGCTTCTTGAAGTTCATCACCTTTATCGGTGTGATTGCAGCACTTGTGCAAATTTTGGAAATGGCTTTAGACAAGTATTTTCCACCTTTGTACAACGCGTTGGGTATTTTCTTACCTTTGATTACCGTGAACTGTGCAATTTTCGGTGCAGTATCTTTCATGGTTGAGCGTGATTATAACCTTGGCGAGAGCGTCGTATTCGGTATTGGCTCTGGTATTGGTTGGGCGTTAGCAATCGTATTGCTAGCCGGTATCCGTGAAAAGATGAAATATTCTGACGTGCCAAATGGCTTACGAGGCTTAGGGATTACCTTCGTTTCTGCAGGTCTTATGGCTCTAGGTTTCATGTCATTCTCAGGTGTTTCTCTGTAAGAGTCACTGAGACGACGCATTAATTTGAACCTTTAAGGATAAGTGAATGGGTATTCTTGAATCTACTCCACTAGAAGTCTATCTAGGTGTGAGTATGTTTACTGTGATTGTCTTGGTTTTGGTGTTAGTGATTTTATTCGCTAAATCAAAACTAGTGGCAAGCGGTGATATCATTATTGGTATTAACGGCGACGCAGATAAAGCAATTAAAACAGGTGCTGGCGGCAAGTTACTTGGCGTTTTAGCAGACAACGGCATCTTCGTATCAAGTGCTTGTGGTGGCGGTGGCTCATGTGGTCAGTGTCGTGTGAATATTAAGTCTGGTGGTGGTGATATTCTGCCAACCGAACTTGATCACATTAGCAAGGGCGAAGCTCGTCAAGGTTGTCGTTTATCTTGTCAGGTAAACGTTAAATCTGATATGGAAATTGAACTTGATGAAGAAATCTTCGGCATCAAGAAATGGGAATGTGCTGTTATCTCTAACGATAACAAAGCGACGTTCATTAAAGAACTTAAGCTGCAAATTCCTGATGGCGAGTCTGTGCCTTTCCGCGCCGGTGGTTACATTCAGATTGAAGCGCCTGCTCATCATATTAAGTATGCTGAGTTTGAAGTGCCTGATAAGTATCGTGGTGACTGGGAACACTTTGGTTTCTTCAAGTTAGAGTCTAAAGTAGACGAAGAAACTATTCGTGCTTACTCTATGGCTAACTATCCAGAAGAGTTTGGGATTATTATGTTGAACGTGCGTATTGCTACGCCACCGCCACGTAATTTAACCTTGCCTTGCGGTAAAATGTCTTCATATATTTGGAGCTTAAAAGCCGGTGATAAAGTGACTATTTCTGGTCCATTTGGTGAGTTCTTCGCTAAAGATACCGATGCAGAAATGGTA
This sequence comes from Shewanella sp. 5S214, assembly GCF_041439795.1. NCBI lineage: Bacteria > Pseudomonadati > Pseudomonadota > Gammaproteobacteria > Alteromonadales > Shewanellaceae > Shewanella > Shewanella sp. 5S214. Next base: position 182,052 of record NZ_JBGOOV010000002.1, on the reverse strand, counting down.
TTTATTGGTGGCGGTGCAGGTATGGCCCCGATGCGCTCACATATTTTTGACCAATTAAAGCGTCTTAAATCTAAGCGTAAGATCAGTTTCTGGTACGGTGCGCGTTCTCAACGTGAAATGTTCTATGTAGAAGACTTTGATGGCTTAGCGGCTGAAAATGAGAACTTCAAATGGCATGTCGCGTTATCAGATCCGCAAGCAGAAGATAACTGGACTGGTTATACTGGATTTATCCATAACGTATTGTATGAAAACTATTTACGTGACCATGATGCGCCAGAAGATTGTGAGTTCTACATGTGTGGACCTCCAATGATGAACGCAGCTGTTATTGGTATGCTAAAAGATTTAGGTGTCGAAGACGAAAATATCTTATTAGATGATTTCGGTGGTTAATGAGTTAACCCATAACATCGACATGTAAGTCATGAGATTGCAGCAGTGCAGACAGGGTGGTTAAACACAGGTCTCGCATGCTGCAATTTTTTTTGTTCATTTAATACAAGTGTAAATTTGAGATGACTGTAAATTCAATCAAGTTACTGCTATTGCCAGCGGTTTTATTATTTGTGAGTGCATGTAGCTCTCCAGAGCCTATTATTTCATTATCTGGCAGTACAATGGGTACCACTTATCATATTAAAGTGGTCAGTAATAAAAGCTTACCCGAACCACAGCTACTGCAAGCTGAAATTGACATGGCATTGGAGGTGGTTAACGATCAAATGTCGACTTACCGCCCTGACTCAGAACTGTCTAAGTTTAATCAATTACAGGTTCAGCAGAGCGTTAGCGTCTCGGCCGATACAATTAAGGTGATTAAAGAGGGCATGCGTCTTTATAATGAGACTGATGGTGCATTAGATATTACTCTAGGCCCAGTGGTTAATTTATGGGGATTTGGTCCCGATAAGCGCCCTATATCAGAACCTACTCAAGCTCAAATTGATGCAGCAAAAGCTAAAATGGGCATACATGAGCTGTCTGTAAACGGTTTGACATTAACCAAGCATAATGCAGATTTGTATGTCGATTTATCTTCAATTGCCAAAGGTTTTGGCGTCGACAAGGTTGCCGCTTTATTAGATAAATATCATGTGTCTGGTTATTTAGTTGAAATTGGTGGCGAACTGAATGTCAAAGGAACTAAGAGTGATAATACCCCTTGGCGAGTAGCTGTAGAGCAACCAACCAGCGAAGGCCAAGCGGTTCAGCAAATCATTGAACCTGGCACTATGTCATTGGCAACTTCGGGTGATTATCGTAACTTTTATCAAGAAAATGGTGAGCGCTTCTCACATTTAATTGATCCTCGTACCGGCTACCCAATAAAGCATCAATTAGCTTCAGCAACCGTGTTACACTCTAGTTGTATGACCGCAGATGGATATGCAACGGCCATGATGGTGTTAGGTACAGAGGCTTCATTGGCGTTAGCTAAAAAGAACAATTTAGCGGTAATGTTGATAGAGAAGCAAGAGCAGGGATATCAGGTCTATTACAGTGATGCGTTTAAATCGTATCTTAAGTAGCTTGCTTATTTTTAAACTGGTTGATTGAGCTACTAATTTATTGAACCAGTTTACCCTAATCTGAATGAGTCAATAGGAGTTTGTGATGAGTACATTTATTGCAGCGTTTGTGGTTTTATTATTATTTTTTTTGCTAATGTCCATTGGCTATATCGTAAAGAAAAAAGCGGTAGAAGGCAGTTGCGGTGGTTTAGGTGTTTTAGGTATAGAGAAAGCCTGTGACTGTGATGATCCATGTGATAAACGCAAACGCCGTATGGAAAAAGAGCAAGCTCGAAATAAGTTGCTTAACCAAAATCGTATTATTTAACCTCGTTAATTATTTTAAGCTTAGGTTGTTTCACTAATGCTTTGTAAAGAGCCTTCATTTTGAAGGCTTTTTTATGCTTGAGTATTGCTGGCCAGTTACAAAGCTTAGTTATAATGATAATGGTTATCAATTGTAAGTGTGTGAAAATAAAGGATAATTTGCATTTTACCCTATAGTGTTTTATTCTGTTTGTAATTGATCAAGATCACATTACTTCTCGAGGACACTACTATGAAAGGTCATCCTAAAGTCATCAGCCAACTCAATCGTGTACTTACTTGTGAGCTGACCGCTATTAACCAATACTTTTTACATGCTCGTATGTTTAAGCATTGGGGATTGGAAAAGCTTAATGAGAAAGAATATAAAAAATCGATTGAAGACATGAAGCATGCTGACAAGCTGATTGAACGTGTATTGTTTCTTGAAGGTTTACCTAACCTACAACAGTTAGATAAATTGCGTATTGGTGAACATGCTGAAGAAATGCTTAGCTGCGATCTCACTGCGATAACGGAACAAATTGCCATTTTGCGTGAAGCCATTAAGGTATGCGAAACTCAGCAAGATTATGTTAGTCGCGATTTAATGGAAGATTTACTCGAAGATGAAGAAGAGCATTTAGATTGGATTGAATCACAACAAGAGCTCATCACTCAAACGGGTATTCAAAATTACCTTCAATCACAAATTAACGATTAATAGGACATTATTATGAAAGGTCATCCAGAAGTCATCGATGCGCTCAATAGTTTATTAACCGGCGAATTATCTGCTATGGATCAATATTTTGTCCATGCTCACATGTATGAGGATTGGGGATTTAACGAACTTTATACCCGTATTCTACATGAATCAGACGATGAAAAATTACATGCAGCTAAGTTGATCCAACGTATTTTATTTTTAGAAGGCACTCCAGATGTTGCCAGTCGTGAAGCGCTCAACATAGGTAAAGATGTGCAACAAATGCTACAAAATGATCTTGCATATGAATACCATGTGGCTGATCATTTACGTAAGGTTATCGGCTTGTGTGAGCAAAAGGCTGATTACCAAACCCGTGAAATTTTAGAGGTGTTATTAGATGACACTGAATCTGATCATATGTATTGGTTAGAAAAGCAATTAGGTCTTATTGAACGTATTGGTTTACAGAACTATTTACAGACTAAAATGTAACGACTTAGTCGACACGTTACATGTTAAAAAAGCCCAACTCAGTTTGGGCTTTTTTGTGTTCGTTGGTGGGAGATACATTAAAAGTGATAATGGTTTGTTTCTAACTAAATTGATATATTTTATAGAACATTTGATAAACTACATGGAAGTTGAAATGAATAGAAATGTACACCTTAAGAGTTTCAAGAGTAGTGAACTTATATTTGATAATGATGAAACTATAATTATTCTCAAATTTATATTTTCGAGTCAACATTCGATTATTGATGAGTTAGATATTACTGATGAAGTACGTGAGTTTGCTCAAGGTTTGTTAGTTGAGGCTGTAGATGCCTCTTATGCAATGGGATTTATTGACTCTTTATTTCGAGCAACAATGAACCCTCAAGATGGTGCTAAAAAAGTTATAACAAAATTTGGGCGAAGTGCTGCAAAGCATTGGTTTAGTCATGCAACAGCTAAAGACTTAATGCAAATAAAAATATATGACAGAGTGAGAGAGCAACTATCATACAGTTTTGGTCGTGTTTTACTCATGTATTTAAATGGAATAGCAAAAACAAAAGGTCCACATTTTGGTGTTTTAGCTTTTAACTTAAACAACAAAGTTATATGGAGTTAAAATGAGATTTAAGGTATTACTTGGATGTGTTTTCATTACTATTATTCTGTATTCATTAGGTGCCATTTATTCGCTTGAAAATAGCCGTGTTGAAGATGTTGTATTATGTAGTGTAGAAGATAATACACATTACATACCAAATTCATTCTGTGAATTTTATTTGTTTAATTTTAGATTAACTAAACAAGACTTAGATGAGCTTCAGTCTGCTAGCGGTATAGCATTTTTATTTAGCATTTCTAATCAGAAAAAAAAATATGTTTACTTAGATAAATTTATCGAAAATGGTGCCTCTGTTAATAGCAAAAGCGAGATTGATGGATTACCACCTCTTCATGCTGCAATCTTACTTAATGATAAAAAATTAGTCGAATACTTACTTAGCAAAGGTAGTGACCCTGAACTGCTAGATAGTCAAAATAAGTTAAATGCTTATGATTTTGTAATGCTTTTGAAAAGAAATAATGACTCAATAAACAGAAATGAAGTAATAAGAACATTGTCTACAATCGATTTAGCCAATTGATTAACTTCGTAGATGATCTAGGTTTTTCTACAATAATATTTTATCGAGTTTTAGAATGACTTGAAGCTAGGTTTTGACTTTTAAAAAGTATGTTGAGTTGTACTTATTCATTATATTAACAATACACAATGATTGAATACTGTTTTTATATACAGTATCATTGTTTTTAATTGAGTAAATGATGATGGTTATAGAATGCGTAAAATCATTCACATCGATATGGATTGTTATTTTGCTGCGGTAGAAATGCGCGATTTTCCTGAATTACGAGGAAAGCCCATTGCTGTTGGCGGCAGAAGTGATCGCCGCGGTGTGATAAGTACCTGCAGTTATGAGGCCCGCAAATTTGGCGTGCGAAGTGCTATGTCCAGTTATCATGCACTGCAGCTGTGCCCGCAGCTAATTTTAGTGCCAGGGCGCATGGATGTATATAAATCGGTGTCTGCGCAAATACGTGAGATCTTTCATCGATACACAGATCTTGTCGAACCCTTGTCTCTAGACGAAGCTTATCTTGATGTGACTGATTGCGATGCTCACCAAGGCAGTGCCACGTTAATTGCCAAGGCTATTCGAAATGATATATTTGAGACCACAGGTTTAACCGCCTCAGCGGGTATTGCACCGATTAAGTTTTTAGCTAAAATCGCTTCCGATTTAAATAAACCCAACGGCCAATATGTCATCACTCCTAATCAAATTAGTGATTTTGTAAAAGATCTTCCTCTGAGTAAAATTCCTGGCGTCGGTAAAGTCACTTCAAAAAAGTTAGCTGATATTGGCTTAACCACCTGCTACGACGTGCAACAGTATCCAAAAGCGCAATTAATTGAGGTATTTGGCAAATTTGGTCATGTATTAGCAGAGCGATCACAAGGGATAGATCCAAGACAAATTAGTCCGCATCGGGTACGAAAGTCTGTTGGGGTTGAAACTACGTTAGCCAAAGACATTTTTACCTTAGAGCAATGCCGTCAAGTATTACCACAGCTGATTCAAGAACTGAGTGCTCGGGTTCATCGCAGTGCTAAAGATAGACAGATCCACAAGCAAGTTGTGAAGCTGAAATTTAATGATTTTAAACAGACCACCATCGAACATCGTAGTGATGAAATGTCGATTAATTTGTTTCATGATTTACTGCAACAGGCTCTGCAGCGCAGTCAAGGGCGAGGTATTCGCTTATTGGGGGTTAGTGTTGGTTTAGCTGATACAACATTGGCTGTTACAGATAATCCAGTGGCACATATTACTCAGCTTGATTTGCAGTTTTAAATGTTAGAATTGCAATGAAAAACGCTCAAGTCTAAAACTAAAAAACGACATTTCTGTCGTTTTTTAGTTTTACGCATTAATCATCGCTACTGATTACGCTTCTTTAGCTGGAATACGCTCTAATACGGCAAGTAGCAATTCCCAGTACTGACCAACAGTGGTGATGTTGACCATTTCATCAGGGCTATGTGGATAACGAATAGTCGGCCCAATAGAGACCATGTCCATTAGTGGATAAGGCTCTTTAAATAAACCACATTCTAGACCAGCATGGATAACCATCACGGTTGGATCTTTTTTATAAATATCGTTATAGGTGTCTCGCACAATTGCCATTACAGGTGAGCTAGTATCTGGTTTCCACCCCGGGTAAGCACCGCTTAAATCAATGCTAGCACCCGATAGGTTTGATAGTGCGGTTAGCATACCGGTGACTTCTTCACGACCTGAATCAATTAATGAACGAATAAGGCATAATATTTCTACGCTTTCATCTTCAGTGCTGATCACGCCTATATTTAGTGATGTTTCAGTGACGCCTTCCACTTCATCACTCATGCGCATTACGCCGTTAGGGCAAGCATGTAATAAGTCGATTAAGGTATTTTGCGCTTCTTCGCCCATGACTTTGGTGGGTGCATCTATGGTGGCTAAGCTCAGTAGCATGCCTGGGTCTGCAACGGCTAATTCTTCACGAACTAGGGCTTGGAACGATTCAATGGCTTGCTTTAGTGCGTCAATATTTTCTGCTGGTAGCATAAATTGCACGTTAGCTTCACGCGGAATGGCATTACGCAGCGAGCCACCACTAAAGCTAACTAGCTCTAGGGCTAATTCGTCACTGTATTTAAACAAAAAGCGCGCTAATAACTTATTGGCATTACCACGTCCAAGGTGAATATTAACCCCAGAGTGACCGCCTTTTAATTCTGACATGGTCAGTGAAAAGCTGGCGTTGCTTTGTTCTGGTGCTTGCCAAGACATTGGTACACTTATCTGTGCATCAACACCTCCAGCACAACCCATGTAGATTTCACCTTCTTGCTCAGAGTCGGTGTTGATTAAGATTTCTGCATCAAGGTAACCGGCTTCTAAACCAAAAGCGCCCGTCATGCCAGCTTCTTCATCAATGGTGAGCAGTACTTCGAGTGGCCCGTGCTTAATGTCTTTACTGCCTAAAACAGCCAGCGCCGAAGACATACCAATACCGTTATCAGAGCCTAAGGTTGTTCCTCTAGCTTTAACCCAATCACCGTCTACATAAGCTTCAATCGGATCGGTTTCAAAGTTATGTACTTTGTCGGCATTTTTTTGCGGCACCATATCAATGTGCGCTTGTAACACCACGATTTTACAGTTTTCCATTCCTGCTGTGGCAGGCTTACGGATGATCAAGTTACCGACTTTGTCTTCAACAACCGCAAGGCCTTGAGCTTTTGCCCATTGCTGAATATGTTGTGATAACGCATGTTCATGCTTTGATGGATGTGGAATAGCGCAAATTTGTTCAAACCATTGCCATAGAGGCTGAGGATATAATTGAGTTAATGCAGTCACGAAACGCCCTCTAAGATGAAATCAAGTCGATATACGACACAGAATATAACTGCAATTATTTTAACATATTCTGCGCAGTTACTTGATATTGCGATACCGATTTGCCAAGGTTTAGTCCACAAATCTGTAAATAATTATGAACCCACTAATTTATCTGTATTCCTAAAGAGTAAGGATCTTGTATGACCCAAGTGAATAAAGCGGTTACCGCGTTCCAAGTGCCAATTATTGATGTCACAAGTGATGGGGCTATTTTTGAAGGCGAAGGTTGGGATGCTGTTGTCGTGATAGCGACGAGTTTAGCTGAGATTAAACAAGATGAAGTGAGTTTGCTTGCTGCACACGCTCGCCAAATTGATATGCGTGTCGGTAAAAGTGCCACGCTCCTTTTTGCACCAGGGTTGGCCGGTGGTCGATTGATCATCTCTCCAGTGGCTGATAGCGGCAATGAGTATAGCGATGTGAGGATTTTTGCCAAAGCTGCTCGAGAAGGGATTGCCATTGCTAAAGCCGCAGGTGCCACTAAACCTTTATTAGTTGTACCAAGTGTAACTGACAAGCGTTTTGCTAATGCTGAACAAGTTGCCGCACTGGCGTGTGGACAAGAGCTTTGGCAACCGTTAGAAGCACGAGAAGCAAAGTCTTTGCCATCGAGTTTAACCGCGATTGGACTATTGAATACCGCCACCCATAGTTTATTACTTAATGCGGCAGAGTCTGGACGAGTATTGGCGCGCGATCTTTGTGGTACAGAACCTGAGCGTATGTCGGCTATTGGGTTTGCACAATATTGTGTTGATGCTTTTGCTGATAGCGGTTTGGCTGTATCTGTGATTGATCAAGCCGAGCAGTTAAAAGCGCAATACCCATTATTAAGCGCTGTTGGCAGAAGCTCTTTTGATGTGGCTCGTCATCATCCACGAGTGGTAAAGCTTGAATATGTTGGTGAAGGCACTATTACCAAAACCTTATTCTTTGCGGGTAAAGGCGTGGTTTACGACACTGGTGGCGCTGATGTTAAAGTTGCCGGGTCAATGGCTGGCATGAGCCGTGATAAAGGTGGCGCAGCTGCGGTTGCCGGTTTAATGAAGGCGCTATCGATACTTAAACCTAAAGGGATCAAAGTGGTCGCCGAGCTTGGATTAGTGAGAAACAGTATTGGCAGTGATGCATTTGTTACCGATGAAATTATTGCCAGTCACGCAGGTGTACGAGTCCGTATAGGTAATACCGATGCTGAAGGGCGTTTAGTGCTAGCCGATTTGTTATCCCATTTACGTTTACAGGCTCAAACTGCGGTGAATCCACAATTGTTTTCGGTGGCGACGTTAACCGGTCATGTTGTTCGAGCCTACGGTGGTTACCCTGCATTAGTTGAAAATAGCGCGGCTAAAAAGCAAGGTGTTGCAGCAACATTAGCTGAAGTGGGGCAATTATGGGGGGAACCATTTGAGGTTTCACAATTACGTCCGGAAGACTTTGATAAAGTTGCCGATAAAAATGGCGCTGCAGATGTGGTGTCATCGAATAATGGTCCGTCTTCAATTACGGCTCGTGGGCATCAATATCCTGCCGCTTTCTTGATAAAAGCGTCTGGATTAGCCGAAACAGAACTGGCATTTACCCATATCGATATTGCAGGCAGTGCTGTTGAGGGCGATCCTCTCTACGGAAAGCCAACTGCAAGCCCTTTGGTTGCTTTATTACAGTTTTCCTTTTTGTAGGTGAAGAATAATTAAGTTGTTGTAATTATTGGTATTATTTTGATAGTTACATGCCGATAACAATGGGTTAACATAGTTTCAATTAGAAATTATTGTAATTAAATCACTTTTAATGAAGTTTTTGTGAATTAAAGCAAATAATACTTGTAATTAAATTACAGTTTTGTATAATTCATTTCGTCGGCAAGGATTATCATTGCCGGCTCTAGTTAATCCAGGATGGATATAGCCTCCAAGGATCTGAGTGACAAGTTGTCTCAATGGATTTGAGAAATGTACGTTCCAGGGAACCGAGCCAAGCTTTACTAGGTTTATGCAACTTAACTTTATTCAGGAGAAGACCATGTCTTATACAGGTAGCAGCAAATTTTATTGGCAAAACACTTGGTTTGCTGATGTGACAGTTTTACGTGGCGGTATATTCGCCATGAAACGTTAAGAATTGACCCTCTTTACGTCGTTTTAATATCCATCAACCTTTTGTTCGTCTCGTTTGACGGTTTAGACAAGGTAATAAACTAATAGATTTATTACCACATCACATTCAGTGGTGCTAGCTTTCCTTTCCCCATACGGAATGCTTGTAACATGTCTGCCTACTCTTTTGAGTAGGCTTTTTTTTACCTGAAATTTAGCCAATTGGTTAGTGCGTTATATAAAAAACTGAAATCTTTCAATAAAAAGGCAATTGATAGCTATCAAGGTCGTAAGTACTTATAATTTCCCGCTGATTCACACCTATCCTGCGTAAAGATGTCGGCTTAGCATGTAAGCATGCCTTATCCTCATCTGTAACGATTAAAACGATAAACTCAACGTTAACCTTTGCCCAAGGACCTTCGCTCCATGTTAGAAAAATTATTTAAACTTAAACAACACAACACGAGTCTTAAACAAGAAGCGATAGCCGGTCTTACTACTTTCTTAACCATGGCCTACATTATTTTCGTCAACCCTATGATGCTTGCTGATGCAGGAATGGATCATGGTGCGGTATTTGTTGCCACATGTTTAGCCGCTGCCATAGGGTGCTTAGTTATGGGCTTATTGGCTAATTACCCTATCGCATTAGCGCCTGGTATGGGGCTTAATGCTTTTTTCACTTACACTGTAGTAGGTGAAATGGGTTATAGCTGGGAAACGGCCCTTGGTGCGGTGTTCATGTCTGGGGTGTGCTTCTTAATTCTATCTCTAGTTAGGATCCGCGAGTGGATTGTTAACTGTATTCCTATGTCATTGCGATTTGGTATCGCGGCAGGTATTGGTTTATTTTTAGCATTAATTGGCTTGAAAAATGCCGGCATTGTTGTGGCAAGTCCTGCAACATTAGTGACTATGGGTGACATTACCTCATTTCCAGCCTTGATGGCGGCGTTAGGTTTCTTCTTAATTATTGCTATGGTGCATCGTGGCCTGAAAGCGGCAGTTATTTTTAGTATTTTGATCGTGACGGCTCTCGGCATGATTTTTGGTGACGTACAGTATCAAGGCTTAGTTGCTATGCCACCGTCTATTGCTCCTACATTCATGAAAATGGACTTGTCTAGTGTATTAGAAATTAGCATGTTATCTGTCGTCTTTGCTTTTTTGTTTGTTGATTTATTCGATACATCCGGCACCTTAGTTGCTGTTGCACAACGGGGAGGATTACTGGATGAAAAAGGCCGCTTGCCGCGAGTTAAACGTGCATTAACAGCAGACAGTGTTGCCACCATTACCGGTGCGGCATTGGGTACATCAACGACGACTAGCTATATTGAAAGTATTGCAGGGGTAAGTGCTGGCGGCCGCACAGGTTTAACCGCTGTGGTGGTTGGATTGTTGTTTGTTGCGGCGTTATTTTTATCGCCGCTAGCTGCTATGGTGCCAGCTTATGCAACAACTGGTACCTTGTTTTACGTGGCTATTTTAATGATGTCTGGTCTGGTGAATGTTGATTGGGAAGATATAACGGAAGCCGCTCCAGTGGTGGTGACATGTTTATTAATGCCGTTAACTTTCTCTATTGCCAATGCTATTGGCCTTGGGTTTATTTCTTACGCTGCAATCAAATTGATGACAGGACGTTTTAAAGATTTAAATTCAGGTATTTTAGTTGTAGCAGCATTGTTTGTGGCGAAATTTATTTATAGTTAATCCGTTGCCCATCAATAGGGTAAATGGTTATAAATTGGCTTAGGCCAATACAAAAAAGGGCTATTAGCCCTTTTTTTGTTTTTCTAATAAGGCGCCAATAGCCAAGCTATTTAAGCTTAATGAAACTGAGTTAGCAGGATTAGAGACTGTTTGATAACCATTTATTAACCTGAAAATAGTTAATCTCGATAAATATTCCACTATTAGCGGCTTTCACTATGAATTATCGAGTGAATTGGGTATAAAAATGAACTGAATATTTTTTGCAAGCTGAGTGAGATAAATGGGTTATCGCCGCGTAGTAGTTAAGTTAGGCACCAGCGTGCTGACATCTGGCAGTAAAAAGCTCGATAAAGCACATATGGTTGAATTGGCCAGGCAAATGGCCTCGCTTATGCGTTCAGGCGTTGAAGTTGTATTGTGTACATCGGGCGCAATAGCTGCTGGGCGAGAGCATTTACATTATCCGGTGTTGCCCGACACTATGGCGAATAAACAGTTACTTGCAGCTGTAGGTCAAAGTCAGTTAATTTTGGCGTGGTCACAATTGTTCAGTATTTACGGCTTACATGTTGGCCAGTTATTGTTAACTCGTGCTGATTTGCAAGATCGCGAACGTTATTTAAATGCCCGTGACACTTTAAATGCATTATTAGCTCATAATATTATCCCGATCATTAATGAAAATGATGCCGTTGCCACCAATGAAATTAAGGTGGGTGATAATGATAATTTGTCCGCCCGTGCAGCCTTGCTTTGCGATGCTGATTTACTGATCTTACTGACTGACCAAAAAGGCTTATTTGATGCCGATCCGCGCACGCATCCAGAAGCACAGTTGATTAAACAAGTTGTTAATATCGACGACAGTTTGCGTTTGTTAGCTGGCGGTTCTGTGTCTGGACTTGGAACGGGTGGTATGGCAACCAAACTAGAAGCTGCCGATGTGGCTCGCCGTGCGGGTATTGAAGTGGTCATCGCTTCCGGTCATCATCCTGATGTTATCGCCAGAGTAGCGGCTAGAGAGTCTGTTGGTACTCATTTTAGTGCCATAGAAAATCCATTAGAAAGTCGCAAGCAATGGATCCTTGCCGGCCCAGCTTCGCAAGGTAAATTAGTCATTGATGCTGGAGCATCGGTTGCCGTCGTTGCTAATGGTCGTAGCTTATTGTCCAAAGGTATTATTGATGTAGAAGGTCATTTTGAGCGCGGTGCGACTTTACTGATCGTGAATCAAATCGGTAAGATTTTAGCTAAAGGCATTAGCCGTTATTGTGCCAATGATTTAATTAAAATTAGCGGTAAACACTCTGATGACATAGAAAGTTTACTCGGCTATAACTACGGTGATGCTGTTGTTCATCGCAATGATATGGTCGTACTCGATAATTAAGGATAAGCAGATGTCAGCCACAAAAACAGAATATTTAACCCTACTCGGCCAACGCGCTAAAGCTGCTAGTTTTATCTTAGCGAGTTTAACGGCAAAACAGAAAAACCTGTTGTTAGCAACTATTGCCGATTACTTAGCTCAGCGTAAAGATGATATTTTACAAGCCAATGCACAAGATATCATTGCTGCGAAGCAAAGTGGTTTAACCGAAGCCATGATAGATAGGTTGATGCTGGACGAAGGACGGCTTGGCGGGATTATCGCTGACATTGATAATGTCATCGCCCTAGCTGACCCTGTCGGTAAAGAAGCTGAAAGTCGAGTATTAGATAACGGCTTACGCTTAACTCGTCGCAGTGTCCCATTAGGGGTAGTGGGAGTGATTTATGAGGCTCGGCCAAATGTCACCGTTGATATTGCTGTGTTAGCGTTAAAGACTGGCAATGCCGTGATTTTGCGCGGCGGTAAAGAAACCCTGACCTCCAATAAAGTGCTAAGTGAAGTCATTCGAGATGCACTCGTGAGCCTAGATTTACCTAAAGATGCCGTGCAGCTTATTGATTCACCTGAGCGAAGTCTTGTTAGTGGTTTGCTCAGGCTCGACAAATATGTCGATATGATTATCCCCCGTGGTGGACAAAATCTGCAGCGGTTGTGTGCTGAACAATCGAGTATTCCAGTCATTCTAGGTGGGATTGGTATCTGTCATTTATTGGTTGATAAACAGGCCGATTTAGTCCGTGCAATTGATGTGATTGCTAACGCTAAAGTGCAACGCCCAACAGTGTGTAATGCCTTAGATACATTGCTAATACATCAACAGGTAGCCGCTGAATTTATTCCAAATATTGCCTCACATTTACATTCGCTTGGGGTACGTTTCCATGCTTGTGCCATTGCCTTACCTTATCTTGACGGTCTAGGTTTTGATGTTACTCCAGCGCATGATGAGTCGTTCTCAACCGAGTGGTTATCACTTACGTTAGGGATCAAAGTGGTCAATGATATTGACGAAGCGGTGGAGCATATTCGTCAATATTCGACAGGACACTCTGAGGCTATTTTAACGGATAACATTCACACAGCGAGCGACTTTATGAATCAAGTTGATTCCGCTGCAGTGTATGTGAATGCCAGTACTCGTTTTACAGATGGCTCACAGTTTGGTCTTGGCGCAGAAGTTGCCGTGAGTACCCAAAAATTGCATGCTCGTGGTCCCATGGCGTTAGATGCTTTGACGACGTATAAGTGGCTCGCCTGGGGCGATTATACTTGTAGACAATAACTGATTGGGTGATGGTCTTCATGATAATAAGGGCGCTGTTAAGCGTCCTTATTATTGATAATTTGTGAATGTAGAGCTGGTTTTTGACAATCAAATAGCGCATTACATATTATAAATAAGATGGCTTGGCATTGCGGATTCATTCAAGCGTTCATAGGTGGTTAACAACCAAATCACAAAAAATGCTCCGGTCATTAATATGGCTACAATTCTAAATGCTTGAGCGTATTCCATTACATAGGTGAAATAGCGACGCTGTACCGCATTGGTCATAAACGTGGCTATCAGTGAAAACACGCTTAAATACATCGCTGGATATTGAGTGGAGCTCATGCCACAAAACTTTTCATAGATAAGGATTAATGCCACAACGATTAAAATAATAATGCGTATTTTACGTTCCGTGTTATCACTTAAATTCCATCTTGGCAGTCCCATTGCCTACTACCTCTTCAATTAATTGCATTTTGATTGTTTTCTAAGCATCTTTGATACTTTTATAACTTTAGTTGTGTTTTTATCAAATGAATAGCGTTATTTAATGCTTATCTAACGCTGTTTAATATCCTGACAATAAGTTCTGCTGATATGGTTAGCTAATATGGGGAGGATTAAAACATACCCGAGTGCCTATTCTCTTTGAGCTAGCTGATGTTAGCCATCGGTAAACTCGGCTGCAAAGGTCAGTCATCACTGCCTATGTAACGTTGGATTATTTGAGACTAATATTCGAGCAGTTCATGCTGTTATAAGACGTAAAAGGCTTAAGGGGTAATAGTAAAAGACATGGCAAAGCTTGCGCCTTGTTACAGCTAACCAAAATAAAATAGCCTCACGTTGCAGTGGTAACCTCGACAATACAATTATTTAAGCTGTTGTTGTTAGTTGAAGAGAAAACCCCTTCGCATCATTGATGCTGCGTCAATAATATCAGTAAAACACGATAAATTTTTAGCATTCCCCTTGTAATTCACTTTGCTGTCCCAATATAGGTATCAAGGCTGATATGAGTGGTTAATATGAATCTCAAGTTAAGCAATAAAATGCTTGAAATACTGGTTGTTCATCCCCATATCAACATCAAATAACATATTTGCGACGAATAACGTCAATTTCGGAGGACCCCATGGGCAAAATTATTGGTATCGATTTAGGCACAACAAACTCGTGTGTAGCAGTCCTTGATGGCGGCAAAGCACGCGTAATTGAAAACGCAGAGGGTGATCGCACAACCCCTTCAATCATCGCGTACACCGATGATGAAATTATTGTTGGCCAACCTGCTAAGCGTCAAGCTGTTACTAACCCTGCAAACACATTTTTTGCGATTAAGCGTTTAATCGGCCGTCGTTTTAAAGACGATGAAGTGCAACGTGATGTAAACATCATGCCATTCAAAATTATTGGCGCTGATAACGGTGATGCATGGGTTGAGTCTCGTGGTAATAAAATGGCACCACCACAAGTGTCGGCTGAAATCTTGAAAAAGATGAAAAAGACAGCTGAAGACTTTTTAGGTGAAGAAGTGACTGAAGCGGTTATTACTGTTCCTGCTTACTTTAACGATTCACAACGTCAAGCAACTAAAGATGCTGGCCGTATCGCAGGTCTTGATGTTAAGCGTATCATCAACGAACCAACGGCTGCTGCACTTGCCTATGGTATCGATAAGAAGCAAGGCGACAACGTCGTTGCCGTTTACGATTTAGGTGGTGGTACATTTGATATCTCTATCATCGAAATCGACAGTAATGATGGTGACCAAACATTTGAAGTGTTAGCAACCAATGGTGACACTCATTTAGGTGGTGAAGATTTCGATAACCGCTTAATCAACTATTTAGCTGACGAATTTAAGAAAGACCAAGGCTTAGATCTTCGTAGAGATCCTCTAGCGATGCAACGTTTGAAAGAAGCTGCTGAAAAAGCAAAAATCGAGCTTTCAAGCACTAACCATACTGAAGTTAACTTGCCTTACATCACTGCAGATGCATCAGGCCCTAAACATTTAGTGGTTAAAATTACTCGCTCTAAATTAGAGTCATTAGTTGAAGACTTAATTCAACGTACTTTAGAGCCGTTAAAAGTTGCCCTAGCTGACGCTGATTTAAAAGTATCAGACATCAATGAAGTGATTCTTGTTGGTGGTCAAACTCGTATGCCTAAAGTACAAGAAGCGGTAACTAACTTCTTCGGCAAAGAGCCACGTAAAGACGTCAACCCTGATGAAGCGGTTGCAGTTGGCGCGGCGATTCAAGCTGGCGTACTTTCAGGTGAAGTGAAAGACGTATTGCTACTTGACGTTACACCATTGTCTCTTGGTATTGAAACCATGGGCAGTGTGATGACTAAGCTTATCGATAAAAACACCACTATCCCGACTAAAGCTCAGCAAGTATTCTCAACCGCTGACGACAACCAAAGTGCCGTGACCATTCACGTACTTCAAGGTGAGCGTAAGCAAGCGAGTGCAAACAAGTCTTTAGGTCAATTTAACCTTGAAGGTATTGAGCCTGCACCACGTGGCCAGCCACAAGTTGAAGTGATGTTCGACATCGATGCTGATGGTATCTTACATGTGTCTGCAACAGACAAGAAAACAGGTAAGAAACAAAACATTACCATTAAAGCCTCTTCTGGTTTGTCTGATGAAGAAGTAGAGCAAATGGTACGTGATGCCGAAGCTCATGCTGACGAAGATGCGAAATTTGAAGAGTTAGTAAAAGCGCGTAATCAAGCCGATGGTTTAGCTCATTCAACTAGAAAACAAGTTGAAGAAGCTGGTGATGCTTTAGCAAGCGATGAAAAAGAAAAGATTGAAGCGGCAATTGCAACTTTAGAAACGGCTATTAAAGGCAAAGATAAAGAAGCAATGGACACTGCAACTCAAGCTCTTATCGAAGCGTCTGCTAAGTTAATGGAAATTGCTCAAGCTAAAGCGCAAGGCGAAGCTGAAGGCCAAGCGCAAGATGCTGGCCAATCTAAGCCTGCTGATGATGTTGTTGATGCTGAGTTCGAAGAAGTTAAAGACGACAAAAAGTAATTAACCATTTCAGTTAGTTACTTTAAAAGCGGGCGTTGAGGCTATCCTCACACGCCCGTTTGTATAAATTAAGTTTAACAACTTACTCACACCTTCGAGAAACAGAACACTATGTCAAAGCGTGATTATTACGAAGTTCTCGGTGTTGGACGTGACACCAGTGAACGCGAAATTAAAAAAGCGTACAAACGCTTAGCGATGAAATTTCACCCAGATCGTAATCCGGGTGATAAAGCCGCAGAAGCCAGCTTTAAAGAAATTAAAGAAGCGTACGAAATTTTAACCGACAGCGACAAGAAAGCTGCATATGATCAATTTGGTCATGCTGGCGTCGATCCTAATCGTGGTGGACACGGCGGTGGCCAAGGTGATTTTGGCGATATCTTTGGTGATGTTTTTGGTGATATTTTTGGTGGCGGTCGCCGCGGTGGTCAACGTCAGGCTGCACGTGGTAGTGACTTACGCTACAACCTTGAATTATCTTTAGAAGAAGCTGTCCGTGGTTTAACCAAAGAATTACGCATTCCGACACTCGCTGCATGTGATTTGTGTGATGGTAGTGGCGCTAAAAAAGGCACCTCTGCAACCACATGTGGCACTTGTCATGGTCAAGGCCAAGTGCAAATGCGCCAAGGTTTCTTTGCTGTTCAGCAAGCGTGTCCTACTTGTCATGGTCGCGGTAAAATTATTAAAGATCCTTGTGGCAAATGTCATGGCGAAGGCCGAGTCGAGAAAAGCAAAACTCTGTCAGTTAAAATTCCAGCCGGTGTTGATACAGGCGATCGTATTCGTTTAACCGGTGAAGGTGAAGCGGGCGAGTTTGGTGCACCTCCTGGCGATTTATATGTGCAGGTTAGTGTACGTGAACATGCCATCTTTACTCGTGATGCCAATAACTTATACTGTGAAGTGCCTATTTCATTTAGTAAAGCGGCATTAGGCGGCGAGATTGAAGTACCGACATTAGACGGTAAAGTTAGCCTTAAAATCCCAACAGAAACCCAAACTGGGCGTATGTTCCGCTTGCGTGGTAAAGGGGTTAAGTCGGTTCGTAGCCATGCCGTTGGTGACTTGTTGTGTAAAGTGGTCATGGAAACACCGGTTAACTTGAATGACAAACAAAAAGAGTTATTGCGTGAGTTTGAAGCGACCTTAACTGGCGAGTCAAAAAAGCACAGCCCTAAAGCGGAAGGTTTTTTTGATGGCGTAAAAAAGTTTTTTCAAGACTTAAACAGTTAGTATCGTTCCATTAAACGTGACTATCATGAAAGGCTGTTTACTTTAGGTAAACAGCCTTTTTTATTGACTGGTATAATCAGGTACTAAAAGGTGACATGTTATAGCTCTGCAGATGACGTCAATGTCTGTCTAGTTCATGGCGAACACATTTTTAGCGATACAATTTTTTAGCAACTTATTTAGCTGTTTTTTTACCATTAGGCGTTATGTATGTCATTTTCTGTATTCCAGCTCAATCCAACATTATTAACCGCATTACCGCCAGCAGTGACTGAGCCTAGTCGCGTTCAGCAATTAGCGATCCCTGCAATATTGACTGGGCAAGATGTCTTGGCATTGGCGCAAACCGGTAGCGGTAAAACCTATGCTTATGGTTTACCACTTTTACAGCGCTTGAGTCTGTCTCCAGAGGTTGGTCTTTCTGCGGTGGTCATTGTGCCAACTCGAGAATTAGCTTCACAAGTGATGCAAGATTTAGCCCCGTTAGCGCAAGCATTAAATTTACGCGTCGATATGCTATGCGGCGGCCAAGCAATTGAATTGCAGGTAGAGCGATTGACACAACCTGCTAACCTTATTGTTGCGACCCCAGGGCGCTTATTAGCGTTAGCGCAGCAAGGTGTTATTCAGTTTGAACATCTGCAAAGCTTAGTGCTTGATGAAGCTGATAGATTATTGGACATGGGTTTTATTGGTGACATTAATGCGCTAATCGCAATGATGCCAACTGGACAGCGTTTATTATTTTCGGCCACATTGCCTGAGCCATTAACCACATTAGCCGAGCAAGTTTTGACGACAGCACACGTGCGTATTCAAGCGCATGTGATCAATAGTGCTGTGGCTGATATCGCTCAAACCTTATATCATGTAAATAAAGGCAGTAAAGCAAAAGCACTGATCCACTTAATTACTTTGCACCAATGGTCACAGGTGTTGGTATTTGTTAATGCTAAAGATGATGTCGATTCATTATGTAAAAAATTAGTCAAAGCGGGTATTAATGCCGCGGCACTTCATGGTGATAAAGAACAAGCTGTGCGAAGCCAAACTTTGGAGCAGTTTAAAAATCAACAGTTAACAGTACTAGTGGCTACCGATGTATTATCTCGTGGTATCCATATTGACGCTCTACCTGTGGTCATAAATGTTGATTTACCTAGCCAGGCCGCTGTCTATGTACATCGTATAGGACGAACTGCACGGGCAGGATTAAGTGGTGTTGCCTTGTCATTAGTGAGTCATGCTGAGTTATTAAGCTTGGATGCTATTAGGTTGTTAACAAGGCAAGCGTTACCGTTAACTGAACTCGCTGGTTTTGCCGTAACAGATAAGCCAACGAGTGAAGCCAGTAAGCGAGCGCCTCGCGATAAACAAGCTAATCGTCGTACTGCGAACAAACGCAGTATTAGTGATTTTACCAAACGCAAGCCGACTTGTTAATGCGAGCTGAGATTAGATATTGTAAGTGATGCATTCGCGCTAAAGACTGGTATAAAATAAGCTAATGCTGGATTAGCTTTTTGATTCAATAATGTTTAAGGGATGACAACATGAAACCTCTCGCACTAACCCTATTTGTTGCTGCTTTATTAGTGGGCTGTGTCAATAGTCAATCGCCCACGGGGCGAGGGCAGACCTTATTGTTTTCTGATACACAGATGCAGCAAATGGGTGGTCAGTCGTTTGAGGCAATGAAACAAAGTGAAAAAATAAGTCAAAATAAAGCCCAAACTGACTATGTCAATTGTATTGCTAAGCGTATCACAGCAGTATTACCTGATCAGTCTCAACAATGGGACGTAGTGGTATTTGATTCAGACCAGGTTAATGCTTTTGCATTACCGGGCGGTCATATTGGTGTCTATACCGGTTTATTGAAGGTCGCCGTTAATCAAGATCAACTTGCTACTGTGATGGGGCATGAAGTGGCACATGTGTTAGCGCAACATGGAAATGAGCAAGTATCTCGCGCCCAGCTTACTGGTTTGGGTATGCAAGCCGCCGATGCAGCGATAGGCGCATCTGGAATTGCTAATAAAGATCTGTACATGGCCGGACTTGGCTTAGGGTCAAAAGTCGGCATTATTTTACCCTTTGGCCGCAGTCAAGAGTCTGAAGCTGATATTGTAGGTTTAGAGCTAATGGCTAAAGCGGGATTTAATCCGGCGCAAAGCATTGCTTTGTGGCAAAATATGGCCAAGGCTGGTGGTGCACAAGGGCCTGAGCTGTTGTCGACTCATCCGTCACACAGTCATCGAATTGAAGACTTACAAGCGGCGCAAAATCAAGTGATGCCGCTTTATACACAGGCAAGAAAACAGTCTTTGACTGAGTGTAAAATTGCTCAAGTTAAATAGCGTTTTTTGCCAACATTGACGGAGTTTATTGTGATAAACTCTGGTGCGAATTTTTTATGTTTATTGAGAGAAAATTATTATGTCAGATTTGTTCAGCACTATGGAACAGCATGCTAGCTACGGTGTAGGTCGTCAAATGGGCGAGCAGCTAGCGGCAAACTCTTTTGAAGGTATTGATATCCCGGCTGTTCAAGCTGGTCTTGCTGATGCATTTGCCGGTAAAGAAAGCGCAGTATCAATGGAAGAGCTTCAAGTTGCATTTACTGAAATTAGTCGTCGTTTACAAGAAGCTCAAGAAGCTGCTGCTGAAGCCGCTGCTGCTGAAGGCGAAACATTCTTAGCTGAAAACGCTAAGCGTGACGGTATTACGATTACTGAGTCTGGTCTTCAATACGAAGTACTTGTTCAAGGTGACGGCGAAAAGCCTACCTATGATTCAACTGTACGTACTCACTACCATGGTACATTTATCAGTGGTGATGTTTTCGACAGCTCTGTTGCTCGTGGCCAGCCTGCTGAGTTCCCGGTATCAGGTGTGATAGCTGGTTGGACTGAGGCATTACAGTTAATGCCTGTTGGCACTAAGCTTAAATTATATGTCCCGCATCACTTGGCTTATGGTGAGCGTGGCGCGGGTGCTTCAATCCCGCCTTATTCAGCTTTGGTCTTCGAAGTTGAATTGTTAGAAATTATCTAGTTATTAAAAACGCCTAAGTTAACTTAGGCGTTTTTGTATATGCTGTTTTTAGGTTTATCTTTAGTTAACACTGGGAGAAATAAATGACTGCAAAAGTGAGAATTGCTGTAGTTGGTGCCAGTGGCCGTATGGGCCGTACACTGATTGAATCTGCTAGACAGCAACAAGTCATCGTACTTGGCGCAGCGATAGATCGTACAGGCTCTAGTTTAGTCGGTATTGATGCCGGTGTGCTTGCTGGTGTTGG
Organism: Shewanella sp. 5S214; assembly: GCF_041439795.1. Lineage (NCBI taxonomy): Bacteria > Pseudomonadati > Pseudomonadota > Gammaproteobacteria > Alteromonadales > Shewanellaceae > Shewanella > Shewanella sp. 5S214. Next base: position 160,924 of record NZ_JBGOOV010000002.1, on the reverse strand, counting down.
TGCAATGGACGTTGTTATTACCGATTCACTAGATAACGTAGTGAACGATTTTGACGTTCTGATTGATTTTACCTCACCAGAGTCTTCAATCATTCATCTTGATTGGTGTGCTAAAAATCACAAAGCCATTGTCATCGGTACAACTGGGTTCAATCATGCTCAAAAAGAGCTCATTGGTGCCTATTCAGAACAAGTACCTGTGGTATTAGCACCTAATATGTCTGTTGGTGTTAATGTGATGTGGAAGCTACTTGCACTTGCCACTGAAGTGATGGGTGATTATACCGATATCGAAATAATCGAAGCTCATCATCGTCATAAAAAAGATGCACCGTCAGGCACCGCGCTCAAAATGGGTGAGATTATTGCTCAAACATTAGGCCGTGATTTAGACCAATGTGCGGTATTTGGACGTGAAGGTATTACTGGTGAACGCGACCGTAATACCATAGGTTTTGCTACTGTTCGCGCTGGTGATATTGTTGGTGAACATACCGCTATGTTTGCTGACATAGGCGAGCGGTTAGAAATAACCCACAAAGCATCGAGCAGAATGACCTTTGCGAATGGGGCTATGAGAGCGGCTTTTTGGCTCTCAGATCAAAATGCTGGTCTATACGACATGCAGCAAGTACTAGGGTTGAATTAGCAACTAAAAACACCATTCGTTGGTGTTTTTTTTTGAAAACAATCCTGCAAAATATAGACGTAAAAACGAATTTCTTATACAATCGCTAGAATTTGCCAAAATTTCGTAATTTAACGGAAATTGGTATTTTTAGTGCAAAATAAAAAACACATAATTTAAGTGGCTTGGCTCTTTTCTGGAGGTCGCGTTGACACAGTCTGCCTTACTCGTACTCGAAGATGGAACCGTATTCTCTGGTACCGCAATTGGTGCTACCGGTATCTCTGTTGGTGAAGTGGTATTTAATACTTCAATGACAGGTTATCAAGAGATTCTTACGGATCCTTCATATTCACGCCAAATAGTAACATTAACCTATCCTCACATCGGTAACACAGGTACTAATGATGAAGACACTGAATCGGATTCGGTTCATGCATGTGGCTTAATCATTCGTGACTTACCGCTTATGGCGAGTAATTTTCGTAACCAACAATCATTAAGCGATTATTTAAAAGCAAATAATGTTGTTGGTATCGCTGATATTGATACTCGCAAACTAACTCGTATTTTGCGTGAAAAAGGCGCTCAAGCCGGTTGCATTATGGTCGGCAACCTAGATGAAGCGAAGGCACTTGCAGCTGCAAAAGCATTTCCAGGCTTAAAAGGTATGGATTTAGCTAAAGAAGTGACTACCGATAAAGCCTATACATGGCGCAATGGTAGCTGGAAATTAGTCGGTGGTTTACCGTCTGAAACACCAGAAGCTGAACTCAAATATAAAATTGTTGCCTACGATTACGGTGTAAAACGTAATATTTTACGTATGTTGGTTGACCGTGGTTGTGATGTCACCGTGGTACCTGCGCAAACTTCTGCTGCAGACGTACTTGCGATGAATCCTGATGGAGTATTTCTGTCAAATGGTCCTGGCGACCCTGAGCCATGTGATTACGCGATTACCGCCATCCAGCAAATTTTGAAAACAGAAATCCCTGTTTTTGGTATTTGTCTTGGCCATCAATTATTAGCATTAGCCTCAGGCGCAAAAACCTTAAAGATGAAATTTGGTCACCATGGTGCAAACCACCCAGTGAGCAATGTTGAAAAAGGCAACGTGATGATCACCAGTCAAAACCACGGTTTTGCTGCTGATGAAACCACGCTACCTGCTAATATCAAGGTGACGCATAAATCGTTATTTGATGGATCATTACAAGGCATTCATCTAACGGATAAACCCGCATTTAGCTTCCAGGGTCACCCTGAAGCGAGCCCTGGGCCAACCGATGCCGCGCCTCTGTTCGATCATTTCATCGAGCTTATAGAACAATACCGTCAGCACGCCAAGTAGTTATCTGGGAGAAGACAGAAGCAATGCCAAAACGTACAGATATAAAAAGTATTCTTATCCTAGGTGCCGGTCCAATTGTTATTGGTCAGGCGTGTGAGTTTGATTATTCAGGTGCGCAAGCTTGTAAAGCACTTCGTGAAGAAGGCTATCGCGTTATTCTGGTCAACTCTAATCCAGCAACGATTATGACCGACCCAGAAATGGCCGATGCAACCTATGTCGAGCCAATTCATTGGGAAGTCGTACGCAACATTATTGCCAAAGAGCGTCCAGATGCCATTCTCCCGACTATGGGTGGACAAACCGCACTGAACTGCGCACTTCAGCTTGAGGCAAAAGGCGTACTAAAAGAGTTTAATGTTGAAATGATTGGTGCGACAGCAGATGCGATTGATAAAGCTGAAGACCGTAGTCGTTTCGACAAAGCGATGAAATCCATTGGTTTAGACTGCCCGCGTGCGGGTATTGCTCATAACATGGATGAAGCTTATGGCGTATTAGATATGGTGGGCTTCCCCTGTATTATTCGTCCGTCTTTCACCATGGGTGGCAGCGGCGGTGGTATTGCCTACAACAAAGAAGAGTTTGAAGAGATTTGTTCTCAAGGCTTAGATTTGTCGCCAACTAACGAATTATTGATCGATGAATCATTAATTGGTTGGAAAGAATATGAAATGGAAGTGGTTCGTGACCGCAACGATAACTGTATTATCGTCTGTACTATCGAAAACTTCGATGCGATGGGGGTTCACACCGGTGATTCAATCACTGTCGCTCCAGCACAAACGCTAACCGACAAAGAATATCAATTAATGCGTAACGCTTCGATAGCGGTACTGCGTGAAATTGGTGTTGAAACTGGTGGCTCAAACGTACAATTTGGTATTTGTCCTAATACTGGCCGCATGGTCATTATTGAGATGAATCCACGGGTATCTCGCTCATCAGCATTGGCCTCTAAAGCAACCGGTTTCCCGATTGCTAAAATCGCGGCTAAATTAGCTGTGGGTTACACTTTAGACGAGCTAAGCAACGACATTACTGGCGGTAAAACACCAGCATCGTTTGAACCTGCTATCGACTATGTTGTGACTAAAATACCGCGCTTTAACTTTGAAAAGTTTGCCGGTGCAAACGACCGTTTAACCACTCAAATGAAGTCTGTTGGTGAAGTCATGGCAATCGGCCGTACTTTCCAAGAGTCATTGCAAAAAGCGTTACGCGGACTTGAAGTGGGTCGTAACGGTTTTGATTCTGTGGTGGATTTACAATCACCAGAAGCCATGCAACGTATTCGTCATGAACTTAAAGAGCCAGGTTGTGACCGCATTTGGTACATAGCTGATGCATTTCGTGCCGGTTTAAGCCGTGACGAAATCTTCACGTTGACGAATGTCGACCATTGGTTCTTGGTTCAAATTGAAGATTTGATTACCCATGAAGCCAAAGTGGCTGAGCTTGGTATGTCAGGTTTAGAGCAAAACTATTTACGTCAATTAAAGCGTAAAGGGTTCTCTGATGCGCGTTTAGCTGCTGTGTTAGGTGTCAATGAAAACGAGATTCGTAAACTACGTTATCGACATGAAATTTACCCAGTTTATAAGCGAGTCGATACTTGTGCTGCTGAATTCTCAACCGATACCGCGTACATGTATTCAACGTACGAAGAAGAATGTGAAGCTAACCCATCGAACCGTGAAAAGATCATGATTCTGGGCGGTGGTCCAAACCGTATTGGTCAAGGTATTGAGTTTGATTACTGTTGTGTGCATGCTGCATTAGCCTTACGTGAAGACGGTTATGAAACCATCATGGTTAACTGTAACCCTGAAACCGTATCAACCGACTACGATACCTCTGATCGCCTATACTTTGAACCTGTCACCTTGGAAGACGTGCTCGAAATCGTGCGTATCGAAAAGCCAAAAGGCGTTATTGTTCAATACGGTGGTCAAACTCCGCTTAAACTCGCGCGCGAGTTAGAAGCCGCAGGTGTGCCAATTATTGGTACTAGCCCTGATGCGATTGACCGTGCAGAAGACCGCGAACGTTTCCAACAAGCAATTCAACGTTTAAACATGAAGCAGCCAGAAAATGCCACTGTAACGACTGTTGAAAGTGCGGTGATTGAAGCTGAAAAAATTGGTTATCCGTTAGTGGTGCGTCCATCTTATGTATTGGGCGGTCGTGCGATGGAAATCGTCTACGACAAGCAAGATTTACTGCGTTACTTCAATGAAGCCGTTAAAGTGTCTAATGCATCGCCTGTATTACTCGATCACTTCTTAGATGATGCGATTGAAGTCGATATTGATGCAGTATGTGACGGCGAAACCGTGGTTGTTGGCGCTATTATGGAGCATATTGAACAAGCAGGCGTTCACTCTGGTGACTCAGGTTGTTCATTACCACCTTACACCTTAAGTGCTGATGTTCAGGCGAGAATGCGCGAGCAAGTGTCAAAACTGGCTTTTGAGTTAGGCGTAATCGGCTTAATGAACGTGCAATTTGCGGTAAAAGATAACGAAATCTACATGATTGAAGTTAACCCGCGCGCTGCCCGTACCGTGCCATTTGTATCTAAAGCAACAGGCGTTCCTTTAGCTAAAATTGCTGCACGTGTGATGGCTGGTCAAAGCTTAATTTCACAAAACTTTACCAAAGAAGTGATCCCACCTTATTTCTCGGTAAAAGAAGTTGTATTGCCGTTTAATAAATTCCCAGGCGTTGATCCACTCTTAGGCCCAGAAATGCGCTCAACGGGTGAAGTGATGGGCGTGGGTGATACATTTGCTGAAGCCTATGCTAAAGCACAGCTTGGTGCCACATCTGAAGTGCCTAAGTCTGGGCGTGCGTTACTCTCTGTTCGTAACAGTGATAAAAAACGTGTTGCTGACTTAGCCTCTAAGCTGATTGAGTTAGGCTATGAAATTGATGCCACTCACGGCACTGCGATTATTTTAGGTGAAGCAGGGATTAATCCTCGCTTAGTTAACAAAGTACATGAAGGTCGTCCACACATTCTTGATCGTATTAAAAATGGTGAATATACCTACATTGTTAACACTACTGAAGGTCGTCAAGCAATTGAAGATTCTCGCCAGATCCGTCGTGGAGCATTGCGCTACAAAGTGAATTACACGACGACATTAAATGCTGCCTTTGCGACCTGTTTGGCGCATTCAGCAGATGATCGTATCAAGGTGACATCTTTGCAAGAACTGCACAAACGCATAAAAAGTTAGTTTTTATTGCGAAGGAATGACTAAGGTCGCCTTTTGGCGACCTTTTTTATGACATTTTGATGATGGATGACTAGCAAGTCTGTAAAAGCTTAGGTAAGCTGTCAGACATCATCGAAAAGATGCATCCTAGATACGTACGCTAAGTCGATTGCGTACTTCCAACTGAATTTTTACTGTGTTGACTTTCGTCAGCACGGGATGCTTTTGTTTTTAAAGGAGACAAAGACATTATGAGTAAGGTCCCAATGACGGTAGTTGGCGCAGATCAATTACGTAAAGAAGTTGAATTTTTAAAGTTCGATCGCCGCCCAAAAATTACCGAAGCAATTGCTTCTGCTCGTGAATTAGGTGATTTAAAAGAAAATGCTGAATATCACGCTGCCCGTGAAGATCAGGGTATTTGTGAAGCGCGTATTCGTGACATTGAAGGTAAGTTGTCTAACGCTCAAATCATTGATGTTACCAAATTAGAAAATACTGGCCGAGTGATTTTTGGTACGACAGTGACTATTTTAAATATCGATACTGATGCTGAAGTGACTTATCGCATTGTTGGTGATGATGAAGCTGATATTAAGCAAAATTTAATTTCTGTTAATTCACCGATTGCACGTGGGTTAATTGGCAAAAGTGAAGGCGATGAAGTCTCGATTACCACTCCAGGTGGTTTGACTGACTATGAAGTCATTGCCGTTAAATATCTTTAAGTGTGGATTGTTATTGAGCATAACTAATATTTAACAGTATGTTTTATCTATTATATTAAAGCTGATGACCAAATATTAAGCATTAAATTTTTTGCACAACTTAATACCGACATTAATAACACATCACTTTAGCGAGCACTAAATAGCATACTGTTTAGTGCTTTTTTATTGTCATGAAATACAGTACCTATGTGCTGATGACGATAAAACATGTAAAAAAATTCATTTGCACATTAAAGGTGCAATGGATATCATCCATTTAGTTTACAATGCTGTTACATTTTACCGTATGAAGTCTAATATACTTTGCAATATTACGTTTAAAATATAGGTTTAAAAATCATTTTGTGATGATGTAAAAATAGAATATGCAGATTGTGTATCTGAATTGCTTGATTAAATAAGGTCATTATGACGTTTCCGTGGGCTCGTATACTACTAATGCTGGTAATTGTGGGGTTGTGTTCAATCTTCCTCATCAATAGCCGTGTGTTGGTTTTAGCATCGTTGCCATTTACCACGACTACGGCACATTCTTGTTCTTATAATATCGACACACACTCAGATGATCGTATCTGTGATCAACCAATGAGTTCAGCTAACGTTGATATTATCCTGTCTTCAGTCAAAGGCATTGATCGCTCAATTGACCGTCATGATGCAAATAGTATTACCGCGTTAAATCACACCCTCATCGATGGTAATAGTTCACTGCTGGGCTATGTTGGTAATATCTCTTCAACCAACTCTATCTCTGCAGAATCTAATTCTAAAGACATTCATTATGTGCCCACTTATTCGTCGCGATATATCAGTATTGTTCAACACGAGTCTGATGAGTTAAAGCCCAATTATTTATTGGCTTACGAATTTATCTCTCCACCTGTTCCAAGTTTAACCATAGGGTATCAAATTAACTTTAGTCCGCAATTGGACTGGGTTTTATCCACAGCTTCAGCTCCTTCAAGACTTTCCGCCTGGAAAGAGTCTAATTTACTTTTCGTCCATTCCCATACCTGTTAGCCATATTCTGCCTTGATGATAAACGCCATTAGCTTTGCTAATGAGTTTTACTGTGGGTCGATGGGTTAGGTCAATTGCGCCTCATCACTCGCTATGCATTTTTATCGTGGCTTAAATAGCCTCGATCTAGTGAGATCAAGAGTTATGAAATCAAAAACGAAACAGCTAAATCATTATTCTCAATGGAAATACTGGTTATTAATTACCACATTAATCATCTTATTTATGAGCGCATTACCATCTTGGTATGGCGAAGATCCTGCTGTACAACTTGGTGTAAAGCCAAGCCAATCTATAACAGCAGAACAAGTTGATTATGCGCTACACCAGGTAGGCATAAAGAGTAAACGTATTGAGCAACAACAAGATAGTTTACTGGTGGTGCTAGATAACCCTGATATGCAGGCCCAAGCTAAAAAGGCTTTAGCTGAGCAGTTTGAGCATCAAGCTCAAGTGACATTAGCCTTAGCGCCTGTTGCACCTCACTGGCTATTAAACCTAGGTGTTAAACCGATAAAGCTGGGTTTAGATTTACGCGGTGGAGTACAATTTTTATTGGATGTAGATCTTGATTTAGTGTTTCAAAACCAGGCGATTATGCTTGGTGATGCCGTGAAGCAATTTGCTACTGATCAGCATATCAGTAACGTTATGGTTCGTTCTGGTGATGGCGCTACATTGAGTATTGAGATTGCTGATGAACCGTCTCGAGCCCAGCTAAGACAATTTATTGCACAGCAGTATCCATTATGGCAAGTAAGTGGTCACCAACAAATACTCACTGTTAGTTTGTCTCAACATGAACAACTTAAATTGACCAATGTGACTGTGCAGCAAAACTTGCAAATTATGCGTAGCCGGATAGAGGAACTGGGGATAACCGAAGCGCTCGTTCAACGCCAAGGTGATCATCGGATCCGTATTGAGTTACCTGGAGTACAAGATCCTGCCACCGCTAAAAACGTTATTGGTGCAACGGCCAGTTTAGCATTTTATCCTTTACTACCAACGGGTTCTGTAAACGCTGTGGTCATTAACGACCAACATGATAAACCCGTGTACGTATCGAGAAAGCCAGTACTGGGAGGCGATCATATTATTGATGCTAGAGCGACTACTGGTGATTTTGGCATGGCGAAAGTCAACATTAGTCTCGACGCTGCAGGCGGTAAGTTAATGTCTGATTTCTCGCGCGACAACATAGGTAAACCTATGGCGACCGCATACAGTGAATATAGCCGAGATGAGGCGGGTAAAGCTCGACAAACAACGCAAATCATTAGTGTTGCCACCATACAAAGTCAACTGGGTAATCGGTTTGAAATTACCGGTTCAGGCAGCCATCAAGAGGCACAGCAGCTTGCGTTATTGCTAAGAGCAGGTTCCATGACAGCACCGGTGACGATTGTAGAAGAACGCACAATAGGACCAAGCTTAGGTGCTGAAAACATTGTCAACGGATTTGCAGCGTTAGCATTAGGTATGTCAGTAACATTATTGTTTATGGCCTGTTGGTATCGCCGTTTAGGCTGGATTGCTAATGTGGCGTTAATTGCCAACATGACGATGTTATTTGGCTTACTAGCCCTTATTCCAGGGGCAGTATTAACCTTACCAGGTATTGCGGGGTTAGTGCTTACTGTTGGTATGGCGGTTGATACTAATGTGCTTATTTTTGAGCGAATAAAAGAAAAGTTAGCTGAAGGTCGCAGCTTTGCCAGCGCTATAGATGTGGGATTTGATAGTGCATTCTCAACCATATTTGATGCTAATTTTACCACTATGATCACCGCCGTTGTGCTGTTCTCTATTGGTAATGGCCCTATTCAAGGCTTTGCATTGACCTTAGGCTTAGGGCTATTAACCAGCATGTTTACCGGCATTTTTGCCTCGAGAGCATTAATCAATTTAGTTTATGGCCGCGACACTCGCCGCGCAATTAAGGTGTAATACTATGAACTCAACAAGTATAAATAACTCACTAGAAACAGGTAAACTAAAATACCTCACCAAATGGCGCTATATCTCAAGCATATTTTCTATTGTGTTGATGCTGGTGTCCCTAAGCGTAATTGGTGTAAAGGGGTTTAATTGGGGCTTAGATTTTACTGGCGGAGTTGTCACTGAAATTCAACTTGACCATCGTATTACGGCCAGTGAAATACAGCCACTAATGACCGCCGCCTACCAACAAGACGTGAGTGTTATTTCCGCCAGCGAACCGGGACGGTGGGTATTACGTTATGCCAACATACCCGACGAGCAGCTTCGTTCAGATCTCCGACAAGTCTTAGCGCCATTAAATACCGATATTACAGTGCTAAACAGCAGCATCGTTGGGCCTCAAGTAGGCCAAGAGTTAGTTGAGCAAGGCAGCATAGCTCTGCTAATCGCTATGCTATGTATTATGGGGTATTTAAGTTTTCGTTTTGAATGGCGTTTAGCTTCAGGTGCGTTATTGGCTTTAGTACATGATGTGGTGTTTGTGCTGGCTTTTTTTGCGTTAAGCCAAATGGAATTTAATTTAACTATTCTGGCAGCAATTTTAGCTATTTTGGGGTATTCACTCAATGACTCGATTATTATTGCTGATAGGATCCGCGAACAGCTAGTGGCTAAGTTACAATGGAAAACTTCAGATATTAATAATTTAGCGGTTAAAACAACTTTCTCTAGAACTATGATTACATCGGGGACCACCTTATTAACCGTGGTAGCATTGTGGATTATGGGAGGGGAGCCATTGGAAGGTTTTTCTATCGCGATGTTTATTGGTATTTTAACCGGCACTTGGTCATCAATTTCAATTGGCGCAACTTTGCCTGAGTTTTTAGGCTTAAAGGCGCAGCATTATCAAGAGGTTCCATTACCTGATCACCCCTGATTAACGATAATTCATCTCCCATAAAAAAGCCGCTGAATTCAGCGGCTTTTAATAAAAGAATGTGAAACTATTTGGCTTTAGGCAAAGCAATCTTCATTTCGACCGAATGACGGAAAATGACTAAAACATGACCGATTAGTTGCACTTTCGCAGACTGGGTTTCACGTATAATGGCGTCAACGATGGCATTTTTGAGCTCTCTGTCAGCAGAGGCTACTTTTACTTTAATCAATTCATGATGTGTAAGAGCGCTATCAATTTCAGCCAGAACACCTTCAGTTAGGCCATTGCCACCAAGCAGCACCACTGGTTTTAGACTGTGAGCCAGACCTTTTAAATGCTGTTTTTGTTTGGTTGTTAAGTTCATTTGTGCCAACTTTTGCTGAGTTACTGTTGAAAAACGGGTATTCTACCCTTATATAGAGCTTATGTAACTCTGAATCGTTGCGGAATTTAAATGACAACAAAAAAACGTACGGCGAGCTCAACTCGCTGGATGCAAGAACACTTTGATGATCACTATGTGAAACTGGCCCAAAAACGTGGCTTACGTTCACGAGCAGCATTCAAGTTAGAGGAGATACAACAAAAAGATAACTTGATAAAACAAGGTATGACAGTTGTTGATTTAGGTGCAGCACCAGGTGGTTGGTCGCAAGTTGCGGTTAAACTCGTTGGTGACAGAGGTAAAGTCATTGCTTGTGATATTTTACCTATGGACCCAATTGTTGGTGTTGATTTCCTTCAAGGTGATTTTAGAGAAAACAAAGTACTCGAAGCATTGCTTGAGCGTGTAGGTCAAGATAAAGTGGATGTGGTACTATCAGATATGGCTCCGAACATGAGTGGTTCGGGTGCTGTTGATCAACCAAGAGCTATGTATTTAGTTGAATTAGCGCTAGATATGTGTCATCAAGTGTTGACGCCTAATGGCTGTTTTGCTGTTAAAGTCTTTCAGGGGGAGGGTTTTGACGATTATATTAAAACGGTCAAGCAGGCATTCAAAGTAGTAAAAACCCGAAAACCAGACTCCTCTAGAGCGCGCTCTCGGGAAGTCTATCTAGTGGCGACTGGTTACAAGTTGTAGTAGTCTAACGTTAATAATCGCAGGACTGTTAAGAGGTCTAGTAATTTGAGTGACATGGCAAAAAATTTAATACTCTGGGTTGTCATCGCTGTTGTACTGATGTCAGTGTTTCAGGGTTATTCCCCCTCTTCTTCGAATTCGCAGAAGATGGATTATTCCGCCTTTTTGGACAATGTTCGAAATGGTCAAATTAACACGGTTGAAATAAAAAGCGACCAACGGACGATTGAAGGAACTAAACGTACCGGCGAGAAGTTCACCACAATCATGCCTATATATGACCAAGATTTAATTAATGATCTTGATCGTAAAGGCATCACCATGAAAGGCCAAGAAGCTGAAGAGTCAGGTTTCCTAACCCAAATCTTTATTTCATGGTTCCCAATGTTACTGCTAATTGGCGTATGGATATTTTTCATGCGACAAATGCAAGGCGGTGGCGGCAAGGGCGCAATGTCGTTTGGTAAAAGTAAAGCCAAACTGATGAGCGAAGACCAAATCAAAACCACTTTTGCTGACGTTGCAGGTTGTGATGAAGCAAAAGAAGAAGTCAAAGAACTTGTTGATTATTTACGAGACCCAACCAAGTTCCAAAAATTAGGCGGTCGTATTCCTACGGGCGTGCTGATGGTCGGACAACCTGGTACAGGTAAAACCTTATTAGCCAAGGCGATTGCCGGTGAATCTAAGGTGCCGTTCTTTACCATTTCGGGTTCTGACTTTGTGGAAATGTTTGTCGGTGTTGGTGCATCCCGTGTACGTGACATGTTCGAACAAGCTAAAAAATCTGCTCCTTGTATCATTTTTATTGATGAAATCGATGCCGTAGGCCGCCAACGTGGTGCCGGTGTAGGTGGTGGGCACGATGAGCGTGAGCAAACATTAAACCAGCTTTTGGTTGAAATGGACGGCTTTGAAGGTAATGAAGGCGTTATTGTTATTGCAGCAACTAACCGTCCAGACGTACTTGATTCAGCGTTATTGCGTCCAGGTCGATTTGACCGTCAAGTTGTCGTTGGCTTGCCTGATGTTCGTGGTCGTGAACAAATTCTTAAAGTACATATGCGTAAAGTACCTTTATCAGATGATGTTAAAGCCAGTGTCATTGCGCGTGGTACGCCAGGCTTCTCTGGTGCTGACTTAGCAAACCTTGTCAACGAAGCGGCGTTATTCGCTGCTCGCGGTAATCGTCGTGTTGTTGGTATGGAAGAGTTTGAGCGTGCTAAAGATAAAATCATGATGGGTGCAGAGCGCCGTTCTATGGTGATGTCTGAATCTGACAAAGAAATGACCGCTTATCATGAAGCTGGACATGCCATTATTGGTTGCTTGGTACCAGAACATGACCCAGTGCATAAAGTGACTATTATTCCGCGTGGCCGTGCATTAGGTGTGACCTTCTTTTTACCTGAAGCTGATGCCGTTAGCCAAAGCCGTCGTAAATTGGAATCACAAATTTCAGTTGCCTATGGTGGACGTTTAGCTGAAGAACTTATTTACGGAAGTGAAAAAGTGTCTACAGGGGCTTCGCAAGATATTAAGTACGCCACATCGATAGCTCGTAATATGGTTACGCAATGGGGGTTCTCTGACAAGCTAGGTCCGTTACTTTACGCAGAAGAAGAAAACGAAGTTTTCTTAGGTCGCAGTATGGGTAAAGCAAAGGCAATGTCAGGTGATACAGCAACATTGATTGACTCTGAAATTAAGATGTTTATCGATAAAAACTATCAACGTGCGCAAACGATGTTGACAGACAATATGGATATTTTACATGCGATGAAAGACGCATTGATGAAATATGAAACTATTGACTCGTTGCAAATCGATGATCTAATGAATCGCCGCGAAGTGCGCATGCCAGCTGAATGGCAAAAAGATGAATCATCAGACGACAAAGATAGTGGCAATAACACGCCTAAATCTGAAGCCGAAACGCCAGTGGATGAGGCTAAAACCGACGTTAAAGTCGATAATAAAGCCGATACCAATGACGCGGATGAATCACCCGCTAAATAAACAATTTAGCAAATAAAGAAAACCCCGAAAGGGGTTTTCTTGTTTTTAATCTTATCTAGGAAAATACCCGTGTTTCAATTAACTCATGCTAATAAAACTCTAGACTTATCAAGCCCTGTAGTGATGGGGATAGTGAATGTGACGCCTGATTCATTTTCCGATGGCGGTGAATATATTGGTTTTGAACAAGCCTGTCGTCATGTTGATAATATGGTAGAGCAAGGTGCATTAATTATTGATGTGGGTGGTGAGTCAACCCGACCTGGTGCTGCAGAAGTGACGATTGAGCAAGAACTTGCCCGAGTGATCCCTATCATCGAATACACAGCAAAAACACACAATGTATGGATTTCAATCGATACCAGCAAGCCTGAAGTGATGGAACAAGCTGTTAATGCCGGAGCTAATTTAATCAACGATGTGCGCGCGTTACAAGTACCAGGTGCTTTAGCCATGGCTGCAACGCTAGATGTGCCAATTTGCTTAATGCACATGCAAGGTGAGCCGCAAACTATGCAAGATCAACCTGAGTATGAGGATGTGATTGATGAAGTGGCGGCTTTTTTTGAATTACGTATCGCTTACTGTGAAGCGGCTGGAATTGAGCGCGAGCGTTTAATTCTCGATCCAGGTTTTGGTTTTGGCAAAACTTTAGCGCATAATTACCGTCTATTAGCGGCATTACCAAAGTTACATGAATTTCATTTGCCTTTATTGATAGGTCTGTCGCGAAAAAGCATGATCGGCGACCTGTTAGCGCGTGATATAGACCAACGCCTTGCCGGAAGCCTTGCTGGTGCATTAATTGCAGCTCAGCAAGGTGCACAAATTATTCGAGTTCATGATGTACCAGAAACAGTCGATGTGCTTAAAGTGATGTCAGAAACCATGGCTAATCTATAGTTGCATCACATAATAATGTTATCAGTAAAGTGAAAACACTTAAGTAGGGATCTGTGAAGCAAAGAAAATTTTTTGGAACCGATGGTATTCGCGGCAAAGTAGGGGCGGGTAAAATGACTCCTGAATTGGCATTGAAGCTCGGTTGGGCGGCTGGACGAGTATTGTCTCGAAATGGCACCCAAAAAGTGATTATTGGTAAGGATACTCGTATTTCAGGTTACCTGTTTGAATCAGCTTTAGAGGCAGGCTTATCAGCCGCGGGACTTAACGTTTTGCTGCTAGGCCCTATGCCAACTCCAGCAGTGGCTTATTTAACTCGTACCTTTCGCGCCGAGGCGGGTGTCGTGATTAGTGCATCACACAATCCTTATTATGATAACGGTATCAAGTTTTTCTCTACCGATGGCAGTAAACTGGATGATGCCATCGAGCTAGAAATAGAAGCAGAACTTGAAAAACCGCTAGTCTGTGTGGAGTCGCATCTACTGGGCAAGGCTCGGCGTATTGATGATGCAGCAGGGCGCTATATCGAGTACTGCAAAGGTAATTTTCCCGCTGATCAAACACTTAAAGGATTAAAAATAGTCGTCGATTGTGCTCATGGCGCCACTTACCATATCGCTCCTAATGTTTTTCGTGAATTAGGTGCAGATGTTATTGCTATTGGAGATAAACCTGACGGTCTCAATATCAATGATAAAGTCGGCGCAACAGCAATGGCCAAAATCTGTGAAACCGTTTTAGTTGAAAAAGCTGATTTAGGTATTGCATTAGATGGTGATGGCGATCGCATTATGATGGTTAATCGTCATGGCGCAGTGGTTGATGGTGATCAGATTTTATATATTTTAGCGGTAGATGCCCAAAAACGTGGTATTTTAAACGGCGGAGTTGTTGGCACCGTAATGTCTAATTTAGGTTTGGACTTAGCGCTGCAAGCACTTGATATTCCTTTTGTTCGTTCTAAGGTCGGTGACCGCTATGTCATGGAGATGCTGAAGAAGAATAAGTGGCGAATAGGCGGTGAAAACTCTGGCCATATTCTTAATCTTGATCATGGTACTACTGGTGATGGTATCATTGCAGGTATTTTAGTACTGGCGGCAATGCGACGTCAAAATGCTTCACTTGAACAATTAACTGAATCGATGAAGATGTTACCGCAAGTGTTGGTTAATGTGCGTTTTGAAGGCAGCTCTAATCCACTCGATAGCGAGGCGGTTAAGTTAGCTAAAGCGGATGTTGAACAACAATTGGGTGCTCGTGGACGTGTCTTATTACGTAAGTCGGGTACTGAACCGTTAATTAGAGTCATGGTCGAGGGAGATGATCATCCCCAAGTGCTTGCGCATGCAAATCGTATTGCTGACGCGGTAAAGGCAGCATGTTAATTATTTGAATATTAAGATAAGCCGTTGCTCGCTCAAAAAGTAGACGCTTCGACAGTTTATATGAAATATTCCCCTTTTAGCTCTTGTAACTTGATAAGTGGTTCGCTATTATTCACGCCGCTTTCAGAGGAGACAGTGAATGGCACTCAGACGTCCTATGGTCGCTGGTAACTGGAAAATGAATGGTAATTCGGCATTGGCCCAAGAGCTTTTCAAGAAGTTTGCTACCAAGCTCCAAAATGATTCCGCTGAAGTGGTTTTATGCCCGCCTTCAATTTATCTTGAAAGTGTTCGGCAGCTGCTTGAAGCCAATAAGCAAACCTTAGATGGTGCGCTTGTTAGAATGGGTGCACAAAATCTGAGTCAACATGATTTTGGTGCATACACAGGCGAAATATCCGGGCAGATGCTAAAAGATTCTGGATGTCGGTATGTGATTATCGGCCATTCCGAACGTCGCCGTATGTACGGAGAGACGAGTAATATTGTGGCAGAGAAGTTTGCTGCTGCTCAGAAACACGGTCTGACACCGATTTTGTGTGTAGGTGAATCAGGACCAGCTCGTGAAGCAAGACGTACCTTTGAGGTGATTGCTGAAGAGCTTGATATAGTAATTGAAAAAAACGGTACCATGGCTTTTGATAACGCAATTATCGCTTACGAACCTTTATGGGCAGTAGGGACAGGTAAAAGTGCTACACCAGAGCAGGCACAAGAAGTACATGCGTTTATTCGCAGTCGCCTCTCGGAAGTTTCTCCCTTTATTGGTGAGAATATCAGAATTCTTTACGGTGGTAGCGTCACCCCAAGCAATGCGGCAGATATATTTGCCCAGCCTGATGTTGATGGTGGTCTGATTGGCGGTGCAAGTTTGAACTCAAGTGAGTTTTTAAGTTTATGTACCATAGCAATGAGCGCGTAATTATATGTACGAAGTTCTTATAGTTGTATACTTGGTGGTAGCGTTAGGTCTTATCGGCTTAATATTAATCCAACAAGGAAAGGGTGCCGATATGGGCGCATCTTTCGGAGCCGGTGCTTCAGGCACATTATTTGGCTCAAGTGGTTCAGGTAATTTCCTGACTCGCAGTACTGCAGTATTAGCCATTGGCTTTTTTGCATTGAGTTTAGTGATTGGTAATTTAAGTGCTAATCACACAGAGCAAAATGATCAGTGGAAAGATTTAGGTCCAGCAGCAGAGCAAATCATTGATGAAGCTCCGGTGCAAACCGAAAAGTCAGAAACGAAAATTCCTGACTAGTAAACCAGGTAACGCCGAGGTGGTGGAATTGGTAGACGCGCAGCCTTGAGGTGGCTGTGTCTTAACGGACGTGCGGGTTCAAGTCCCGCTCTCGGCACCAAATTTAACTAACAAATGATAGATAGCGTTTGATTAGTTATTGCAAGATATAGTGTAAATCAATATACTTGCATACAGTTGACGCGGGGTGGAGCAGTTGGTAGCTCGTCGGGCTCATAACCCGAAGGTCGTCGGTTCAAGTCCGGCCCCCGCAACCAGCTCCTTGTAATTTAATTTCGTTAGAAAATAAATTACAATTTACAGGTTTTATAATAAAATAACCTCGTGATTACGGGGTTTTTTGTTATATGAACTTTTAAATATCCGTATTTTATGCGGGTTGCAATGGGGCTATTAGCCCTTTTTTTGTTTTTTTGGGGGTCATTTTTGGCAACAATAGAATCCAAGCTTGTTGAAATGTTAACAGTACCTGTTGAAGCATTAGGCTTTAAACTATGGGGCATTGAATATATTCAAGCTGGTCGTCATTCAATTTTACGTGTTTTTATTGATCACGAGAATGGCATCAATATTGAAGATTGTGCAGCAGCCAGTCGTCAAGTTAGCGCAGTTATGGATGTTGAAGACCCTATTTCTACAGAATACACATTAGAAGTATCTTCACCTGGCGTAGATAGACCGTTATTTACCGCCGAGCAATATGCTGCCTATAAAGGTGAGGATGCAAAAATACAACTGACTATGCCTGTTGCGGGTAGTCGTAATTTAAAAGGCGTCATCAATAGTGTTGATGGGCAAATGCTCACCATAACCGTTGATGGTAAAGACTTGATTGTTGCTTTGGATAATATCCGTAAAGGCAGCATTATCGCTAAGTTTTGATAGTTTCAGGTGAAGGACGAGGCAAGACCAAATGAATAAAGAGATCCTGCTAGTCGCAGAAGCGGTTTCCAATGAGAAAGGCCTTCCGCGCGAAAAGATTTTCGAAGCGCTAGAAATTGCACTGGCTACCGCAACAAAGAAAAAATACGAAGGCGATATTGAAGTTCGCGTTGCGATTGATCGTAAAACCGGTCATTACGATACTTTCCGTCGTTGGATGGTTGTTGACGATCATGGCGAGGCTTTGGAAAACCCATATAGCGAAATTACCTTCGAAGCCGCTCGTTATGAAGAGCCAGAGATTCAAGTAGGTGAGTATATCGAAGATCAAATCGACTCTGTCGCGTTTGACCGTATTACTACACAAACTGCTAAACAAGTTATCGTGCAAAAAGTACGTGAAGCTGAACGTGCACAAATTGTTGAACAATTTATTGAACGTGAAGGTGAGATTGTTACTGGTGTTGTTAAGAAAAGCACCCGTGAAAGCGTGGTTGTTGATTTAGGTAATAATGCTGATGGCGTATTATTTAAAGAAGATTTAATCAGCCGTGAATCTTTCCGTCCTGGTGACCGTGTGCGTGCATTATTGTACTCAGTTCGTCCAGAAGCTCGCGGTGCGCAGTTATTTTTAACACGCAGCAAGCCAGAAATGCTGATTGAGCTATTTCGGGTTGAAGTGCCAGAAATTTACGACGAATTGATTGAAGTGATGGGTGCTGCTCGTGATCCAGGTGCTCGTGCTAAAATAGCCGTTAAATCAAATGACCGTCGTATCGATCCAATTGGTGCTTGTGTTGGTATGCGTGGTGCTCGAGTGCAAGCCGTATCAAACGAGTTAGGCGGCGAGCGTGTTGATATCGTGTTGTGGGATGATAATCCAGCGCAATATGTGATCAATGCCATGGCGCCAGCTGATGTTGCCTCTATCATTGTCGACGAAGACAATCATTCGATGGATATTGCTGTTGAAGCAGACAGTTTGGCACAGGCTATTGGTCGTAACGGCCAGAACGTACGTTTAGCGACTCAACTGACTGGTTGGGAACTGAACGTAATGACAGTTGAAGACATGAACAAAAAACACCAAGCCGAAAGCGCTAAGGTGATTGATTTGTTTGTGGCTTATCTAGATGTAGATCAAGATTTTGCAGCCGTATTGGCTGATGAGGGATTCACTTCGTTAGAAGAGATCGCTTATGTTCCAGAATCTGAGCTATTAGCAATAGAAGGTTTCGACGAAGGAATCGTTGAAGCATTACGTGAACGTGCAAAGGCCGCTATCTCTACAAGAGCATTAGCGTCTGAAGAAGCGTTAGATGGTGCAGAGCCAAGTGATGATTTATTAGCATTGGAAGGATTAGAAAGACATTTAGCTTATGTTCTAGCGAGCAAAGGCGTAGTGACTTTAGAAGACTTGGCCGAGCAAGGTATTGACGATTTAATTGATATTGAAGAATTAACAGAAGAAAAAGCAGGTGAGCTCATCATGGCTGCCCGCAATATCTGTTGGTTTGGCGAAGAAGCATAAGTCGATCAACAGGGGGATTTAATTGATGGCAGATACAAGTGTAGAAAAATTAGCAGCGGAAGTGGGAAAATCAGTTGATCGATTAATCGAACAATTCTCAGATGCTGGTATAAGCAAAAAACAACTCGATACTGTTTCAGAAAAAGAGAAGCAACAGCTTCTTGATTTTCTAAAAAAACAGCATGGTGCAGATTCAGTACCGACTAAAATGACATTGCAACGTAAAACCGTGTCTACGTTAAGTGTTGCAAGCACTGGCGGTCAGTCGAAAGACGTTAAAGTAGAAGTACGTAAGAAACGTACTTTTGTTAAGCGTGATGATGCAGAATTAGCCAAACAAGCTGAATTAGAAGCTCAAGCAAAAGCCAAAGCAGATGCTGAAGCTCAAGTAAGAGTGGAAGCTGAAGCAAAAGCAGCGGCAGAAGCGAAAGCTAATGCTGAAGCAAAGAAAAAAGCGGAAGCAGAAGCCAAATTGAAATCAGAAAAAGTAAAGTCTGAACCTAAAGTAACTAAAGTTGCTGACCCAGAAACTGCAGCAGCAAAAGCTGAAGCCGAGCGTTTAAAAGCGACTCAAGAAGCTGTGTTAACTCAGAAGCAAAAAGATGAAGCCGCCAAAGCAGCTGAAACAGCACGTCTACTTGCTGAAGTAAACTCAAAGCGTTGGGCTGAAGAAGAACGTCAACGTTTAGATGCAGAAAAGAACGGTGATCATCATATCACCACATCCAAAGTTGCTCGTGCAGCTGAAGACAGTTCTGATGCCGATGATGAAAAACGTGGTCGTCGTGCTCGCAACAAAAATGCCAACAAAAAACGTGGCGGAAAAGATGCGCGTGACGGTCGTGAAAAACACATGCGTAACCGCAGCACAGCACCAGAATCTATGGCGCACGGTTTTAATAAACCCGCTGCAGCAGTGAGTCGTGATGTACGTATCGGTGAAACCGTAACTGTATCTGAATTAGCGCATTTAATGGCAATCAAAGCCACTGTTATCATCAAGCAAATGATGAAAATGGGCTCTATGGTGACGATTAACCAAGTACTTGACCAAGAAACCGCTCAAATGGTTGCTGAAGAGTTAGGTCATAAGGTTGTGCTGATTCGTGAAAACGAACTTGAGCATCAAGTACTAAAAGATCGCGATGACAACATCCAACTAGAGTCTCGTGCTCCTGTTGTGACTATCATGGGTCACGTTGACCATGGTAAGACGTCATTACTTGATTATATCCGTCGTGCGAAAGTTGCTGCTGGCGAAGCCGGTGGTATTACTCAGCATATTGGTGCATACCACGTTGAAACTGAAAACGGCATGATCACTTTCCTTGATACTCCTGGTCACGCGGCGTTTACGTCAATGCGTGCTCGTGGTGCTAAGGCGACTGATATTGTTATTTTGGTTGTTGCTGCCGATGATGGCGTAATGCCACAAACGATTGAAGCGATTCAACACGCTAAAGCGGGTAACGTACCGTTAATCGTAGCTGTTAACAAAATGGATAAGCCAGATGCTGATCCAGAGCGTGTTAAGAGTGAGCTGTCTCAACATGGCATCATGTCAGATGATTGGGGCGGAGATAACATGTTCGTTCACGTATCAGCCAAAACTGGTATGGGCGTTGACGAATTGTTAGAAGGTATCTTACTTCAATCTGAAGTATTAGAACTTAAAGCAGTACGTGATGGTATGGCTGCAGGTGTTGTTATTGAATCACAACTTGATAAAGGTCGTGGCCCTGTGGCAACTATCTTGGTTCAAGAAGGTACGTTACGCCAAGGTGATATCGTTTTATGTGGTTTAGAGTACGGTAAAATCCGTGCGATGAAAGACGAAAATGGTCATTCAATTACTGAAGCGGGTCCTTCTATTCCGGTTGAGATCTTAGGTCTTTCTGGTGTGCCTTCTGCGGGTGATGAAGCCACTGTTGTACGTGATGAACGTAAAGCTCGTGAAGTCGCTTTATATCGTCAAGGTAAATTCCGTGATGTTAAGTTAGCGCGTCAGCAGAAGTCTAAACTAGAAAACATGTTTGCCAACATGGAAGAAGGCGAAGTACAAGAGCTTAACATCGTACTTAAAGCTGATGTTCAAGGTTCTCTTGAAGCGATTTGCGAATCTTTAGCTAAACTGTCAACAGCTGAAGTTAAAGTGAACATTATTGCTCGCGGTGTTGGTGCATTAACCGAAACCGACGCAACATTAGCCGCTGCTTCAAATGCGATTCTTGTTGGTTTCAACGTCCGTGCTGATGCACAGGCTCGCAAAACCATAGATTCAGAAAGTGTCGATTTACGTTATTACAGCATCATCTACAATCTAATTGATGAAGTTCGTGCTGCAATGACAGGTATGTTAGCACCTGAGTTTAGACAAGAAATTATCGGCCTTGCAGAAGTTCGTGATGTATTTAAGTCTCCTAAAATCGGCGCTATTGCAGGTTGTATGGTTACCGAAGGTATCGTTAAACGTAGCGCACCAATTCGTGTATTACGTGACAACGTAGTTATCTTCGAAGGTGAACTTGAGTCTTTACGTCGCTTTAAAGATGATGCTCCTGAAGTGCGTAATGGCATGGAATGTGGTATCGGTGTTAAGAACTACAATGACGTCCGAGTGGGCGATCAAATTGAAGTGTTCGAAACAGTCGAAATTGCTCGCACCTTATAAGTACCAATGGAAGGGCGGCTTTAGCCGCCCTTTTTGATTGTAGACCTAACGATATGGCATATCATCATGGCAAAAGAATTTAGTCGTACACGTCGCATTGCGCAACAGCTCCAGCAAGAACTTGCTATGGTGTTGCAACGCGATATGAAAGATCCTCGCATTGGTTTCATTACCGTAAACGATGTCGACGTTTCACGTGATTTAAGTTATGCAAAAGTGTTTGTGACCTTCTTTGAAGAAGACACTGAACTTGTTCAACAAAAAATTGATGCACTCACTGTTGCTGCACCTTATGTTCGTACTTTGGTTGCTGGGCGTATGAAATTACGCGTTATGCCTGAATTACGCTTTATTTATGATAGCTCACTGGTAGAAGGCATGCGCATGTCTAACCTAGTAACTCAAGTCATCAATAAAGATAAAGCCAAGCAACAGCAATTTACTCCTGAAGTCTCTGATAACAGTGAGTCTGTTGACGGTGAAAAGGAGCAAGATTAATGGCTCGTCGCCCTAAAGGTCGCTTCATCGACGGAATAGTATTACTCGATAAAGATACTGGCATGAGCTCTAACTTTGCTCTGCAAAGAGTTAAGCGCTTTTTTAATGCCAATAAAGCGGGCCACACTGGTGCTTTGGATCCGCTAGCAACAGGAATGTTGCCTATTTGTCTTGGAGAAGCGACTAAGTTCTCTCAGCATTTATTAGACTCGGATAAACGTTATCTGGTGACGGCTAAATTGGGTGAGCGCACTGATACGAGTGATTCAGATGGCGAAGTCGTTCAGACGCGTCCTGTTAATTTTACTCAAGCACAACTCGATGAGAAACTGGCCTTTTTTCGTGGCACAACACAACAAGTACCATCAATGTATTCGGCATTAAAATACCAAGGCCAGCCTTTGTATAAGTATGCACGTGAAGGCATTGAAGTACCTCGTGAATCTCGACCAATCACTGTTTTTGAGCTTAATTTTATCAAGCTTGAAGGTGATGAGTTAACCCTAGATATTCATTGTTCTAAAGGGACTTACATACGGACCATTATTGATGATTTAGGTGAAATGTTGGGATGTGGTGCACATGTTATTATGCTGCGTCGTACTCAAGTTGCCGAATATCCGTATGAAAAAATGGTCACCTTAGCGCAATTAGAAGCGCTACTTGAGCAAGCTCATAGAGATGACGTTGCGCCTCAAACTCTGATGGACCCATTATTATTACCAATGGACACCGCGGTCGCTAATTTCCCTGAAATTAACTTGCCAGAGGCGATGCTATATTACGTCATGCAAGGCCAGGCTATTCAGGCTGCTGGACTTAAGCCTGATGAATTAGTGCGTATCACTATTGGTGATGAACGTCGGTTTGTTGGTATGGGCATCATGAATGATGATGGCTTATTAGCACCAAAGCGTTTGATTGTGATCCATGATAATGCTCCTGCAGAGTAATCAGTCGGAGTTGTTGTTTGCTTTTACTGATAAATAATCGAATTTATATTGCGGTTAACCATCAATCTGGTTAAAATGCTGCCCTCGCTCTGGCTGAGTTAGTGATCGGCTTGAGATACATTTACTTTTTTTGGAGATACACATGTCACTAAGTGCTGAAGCAAAAGCAAAAATTTTAGCTGATTTTGGTCGCGGCGAAAACGATACAGGTTCAACTGAAGTTCAAGTAGCTTTGTTAACTGCTCAAATTAACCACCTGCAAAGTCACTTTAAAGAGCACATCCATGATCACCACTCTCGTCGTGGTTTATTACGTATGGTTAGTGCACGCCGTAAGCTTTCTGCTTACTTAAAGCGTACTGACGTAGCACGTTACACTGCTATGATCCAGAAGTTAGGTTTACGTCGTTAATTCGACACTCGGCTTACTTTAGTAGGCTGATTAAACCATAAAAAAGGAGGTTAATAGCTTCCTTTTTTATTGCCTAAAAATGCTTGTTTTTAGCCCATCCTTTCACTGACCAGTTCCTATAATCATTTGTGGTTGTTTTTTTAGTCATACTTTGATTGATCACATCTGTATCGATATTGTCATATCTACCGAAATAGCCTTTAAGGCTGGGATAAATAATGGCCGTAGATCATGACTACATTCAACAAGAGTTAATGGGCACTTAACCGCACTTTGATCACTCCAGAGCAACTTCATCTATGTTTTGTCTTTAGGATATTTTACTCAGCTTTAAGTCTTGAAATTATTAAGAACTGAAAGAAAAAAGAATTGTGGGTTGTAATCACCTTAAACTAGGGTAACAAATACCTCGCAAGTAGCCCTTTGCCCTACTAACTTAGTTGATTTCACTTAATAAGGGAAAAGGGGGCCTTTAACAGGATTATTAGCCGCTAAATGATACTTTGCCGCTTATGGGTAAGCCGCTGACGAGATAGGTTTACTGTGGCTTATACAGAGTGTTTAAGCATGAATGACTTTAGCTGTATTACTGATAATATATTTCTCTTCAAACTCGGCTAACGGCAGTGGTTGGCTAAAGTAAAAGCCTTGACCAATCTCACATTGATTTTCTTTTAGCCATTCAAGTTGTTGAATATTTTCAATACCTTCAGCAACAATTGTCAAATCAAGTTGACGACCCAACATTAAAATAGTCGATGCGATTGCACTATCTTCAGGAAGATCACTTACAAAGGCACGATCAATCTTCATTGTTGTTATTGGCAAGTGACGTAGATAGGATAATGACGAGTATCCTGTGCCAAAGTCATCGACCGCAATGCCAAAACCGGCAGATTTAAGCTGTTCTAATTTAGTCACTGCTTGTTCAACATCATTCATCAGCGATGTTTCAGTAATTTCAATTTCCAGTAATTCAGGACGTATCTGGTATCGAATTGCCAGTTGCTTGATGTCGGGTACTAAACTGGCATCAGCGAATTGCTGCGATGCCACGTTCACCGCAATAGGGATCTCATAATTGTATTTACGTTGCCATTCTCGGATCACTTTGCAGCTTTGCTCGATAACCCAACGGCCAATTGGGATAATAATTCCGGTTTCTTCGGCCACAGGGATAAATGACATCGGGCTTATCAATTGACCGTCTTTTTGCCAACGGATAAGGGCTTCACATCCGACGACTTTGTTGGTTTTTAAATCAAATTTAGGTTGAAAATATAATAAGAATTCGTTGTTTTTCAATGCGTCGTGTAATGAGGCTTCTGTGCGAAGTCTTATTGCCGCACGTTCAGTCATTTGTTGCTTGAAAAACGACCACTGATTAGAGCCAGCCGCTTTAGCGCTGTACATGGCGATATCTGCATGACGAATTAGGTCTTCCGCAGTGATACCGTCTTCGGGATATATAGAGATGCCTATCGATGCCGCGGGATGAATTGCATGCTCATTAAGCTGGATTGGGGTATTTAATTGAGCGAGTAATTTATCAACAAAGTCTGCCGCTTGTGAAGGTGTTTGGATCTCATCGGCTAAGATAACAAATTCATCACCGCCAAGACGAGCCACGCTGCCTCTGTCACCCACCACTCGTTCTAATATACGCGCAATACGTGCCAGGAACTGATCACCTATGGCATGACCCAAGGAGTCATTAATATTTTTAAAGCGATCCAAGTCAATGAAGAGTAGAGCAAAATTTCGTTTGTGGACTCGAGAGCGTTGAATGGTGACATTCAATGTCTCTAATAATAAGGTCCTGTTTGGTAAGCCCGTCAATGGATCTCGGGTTGCCATTTTGCGCAGCTTATTTTGAGTTTGACTGAACTGCAATAATATTTGATTAAACTTACTGGTCACCAGTCCTAACTCATCATCTTTATGAGCTTTTGACATAGGTAACAGGTTTTCGTCAGGATAATCAGGATCAATTTTGTCAATTGCTTCGCTAATCCGAGCAATCGGTTGAGTGAGAAAACGATGAAACACTACGGTCAATACTAATGTGAGTAATAATGCTCGAGCTAATGTTGCGATAAGTCCAAGTTGTAATTGATTAAACAGTTTCGTGGTCAGCTTTTGGGTATCGTAAAAAATCGTTAGAGTACCAATAAGCTGTTGCTGTTTGTTTCCTTCAAAATAGAAAGGGCGATACAGTGGACGGGCGATTTCTTTTAGGTCCCCAAACAGACGATTACTTAAGGAAACATAAGCTTTTGAGGACTCTCCGGTTTCATTTACCTCAGACACAAACAATGAACCATCATCGAGCTCGATGACTGCAGAGCCAACATTATCGACTTTTATAATGCCTTCTAGGGTTTGACTAGCAAGTTTATCATCTAACGACCATACCGCGTTGGTAGTGGTTTGTTCGACGGAATTGAGCAGCTCTTGTTGTGCCGCGGTAAGCTGTTGTTTAGCGGTAACAACGACTAGTGCTATTTCGATGATAAAAATAGCAACTGCAAAAAACAAAGCAGTAAAAACTACTAAGTTAGTTTGTTTCCATGTGAGAGACTTAAAACGAGCCGTCATGTATTATTCCATGTCATATAAGTGACTTATCACGTAAAATTTGCAGTTTAACAGCCTAAAACTACAATAATTTATACTCTATATAAAATAAATCGCCAATAGGGCGAATTAATTAGTTAACTTTCACAAAAAATAATAATACTTATTACTACGACTTTAGTTAAATTCATCTCTGTTGTCATTAATAATCAAGCCAAATAGTGAACCTCATGTCATTTAATCGGCGTAAACTCGCTCATCACTGTCAAAATCGTTTGTTAATGCTGTGATCTCATCTAGGAAAATGATTATTTAAAACATTTTCTCATTCTGTATCGCGCGTCTATTTAACTATTCGGTGTAATTGAAGTATACTTGTGCGCGTAATTAAAGGTCATTAAATTAAGGAATGGGTCACGTGAATCCAATTGTAAAGAGTTTTGAGTATGGTCAACATACAGTCACCTTAGAAACAGGTGTTATTGCACGTCAAGCAGATGCTGCAGTTTTAGCAAGCATGGGCGATACCACAGTATTAGTTACTGTAGTTGGTAAAAAAGTAGCGGATTTAAGCCGTGACTTCTTCCCGCTAACTGTTAACTATCAAGAAAAAACCTATGCTGCAGGTAAAATCCCTGGTGGTTTCTTCAAGCGTGAAGGTCGTCCTTCAGAAGATGAAACTCTGATTGCACGCCTTATTGACCGTCCTATTCGTCCTTTATTCCCTAACGGTTTTAAAAACGAAGTTCAAGTTATCATCACTGTGGTGTCTGTTGACCCACAAATTGAGCCAGACATTGTTTCAATGATCGGTACCTCTGCGGCATTAGCTATTTCTGGTATTCCTTTCAGCGGTCCACTAGGTGCGGCGCGTGTTGGTTATATCAACGATGAATATGTCCTTAACCCAACGGTTGATCAGCTTGCAACAAGCTCATTAAACTTAGTCGTTGCGGGTACTAAAGCTGCTGTATTGATGGTTGAATCTGAAGCGAAAGCGCTTGCAGAAGAGATTATGCTAGGTGCGGTGACTTATGGTCATGACCAACAACAAGTCGTTGTTGATGCTATTGCTGAGTTCAAAGCAGAAGCTGGCAAGCCAACATGGGATTGGACTGCACCAGTTCAAGATCAAGTGTTAGTTGCTAAAATCAAAGAGCTTGCAGAAGCTGGCATGACAGAAGCTTATCAAATTGAAGTTAAGCAAGATCGTTATGTACAAGTTGGCATCGTTAAAGCGGCTGCCAAAGCGGCATTAGTGGCTGAAAACCCAGATGTTGATACTCGCGAAGTAGACAATCTACTTGGCAGTCTAGAGAAAAATGTTGTTCGCGGACGTATTATCAGTGGCAAGCCACGTATCGATGGTCGTGAACCAGATATGATTCGCGCATTGAGTGTTTTAGCCGGTGTACTTCCACGTACTCACGGTAGTTCATTGTTTACTCGTGGTGAAACTCAAGCTTTAGTTACCTGTACTCTAGGTACTGAACGTGATGCACAAAAGATTGATAGCATCATGGGTGAGCGTACTAATCGCTTTATGCTTCATTATAACTTCCCTCCGTATTCTGTTGGTGAAACAGGTATGGTTGGCTCACCTAAGCGTCGCGAAATTGGCCATGGTAAGTTAGCATGGCGCGGTATGAATGCCGTTATGCCTTCTGCTGAAGAATTCCCATACAGCATTCGTGTTGTATCTGAAATTACTGAATCTAACGGTTCAAGCTCAATGGCTTCTGTATGTGGTACTTCATTAGCATTAATGGATGCCGGTGTACCGATTAAATCATCTGTTGCTGGTATTGCGATGGGTCTTGTTAAAGAAGGCGACGATTTTGTTGTACTTTCTGACATCTTAGGTGATGAAGATCACTTAGGTGATATGGACTTTAAAGTAGCCGGTACTCGTGATGGTATTACTGCATTGCAGATGGATATCAAAATCGAAGGTATCACTAAAGAGATCATGGATATTGCACTGCAACAAGCTTATGGCGCACGTGTTCATATTCTAAACGTAATGGATCAAGCTATTGGTTCACATCGTGACGATATTTCTGCTCACGCTCCACGTATCACCACAATCAAGATCAACCCAGAGAAGATCCGTGATGTGATTGGTAAAGGCGGCGCAGTAATTCGTGCTCTAACTGAAGAGACTGGCACAACTATTGAACTTGATGACAATGGTACTGTGAAAATTGCCTCTTCAAATGGCGAAGCTACCAAAGAAGCGATTCGTCGTATTGAAGAAATCACTGCCGAAGTTGAAGTGGGTCGTATCTATAACGGTAAAGTTATCCGTATCGTAGATTTCGGTGCATTTGTTAACATTCTACCTGGCAAAGATGGTTTAGTGCATATTTCACAAATCAGTGATGAGCGTGTTGCTAACGTATCTGATCACCTAGAGATGAACCAAGAAGTTGCTGTTAAGGTAATGGAAGTGGATCGTCAAGGTCGCGTAAGACTGTCAATTAAAGAAGCTCAAGCAAAAGAAACTGCTGAGTAATTTTTTAAAGTTTAACGACAAAAAAGGAGACCATTTGGTCTCCTTTTTTTATCTATCGAAAAATAATCGTTAATGCGCATGGCTCTTAGATTGCCAGATTGCTATGATGTTGAATATTAATAGAACCTGATAAGGTAAAGCGGATGGAATGTAAGCTACGCACCACAATCGTTGCCGTTGTTGTTGGTGCAAGTATGATGTTGTCAGGTTGTGCTGCAACGTTAGGTTCAAATGATGATACTGCAGGGCAGATGATTGTTGCTCCTGTCATGCCAGACTATAAGTTAGAAGTGACGCTGGCAAAGCTAAATGAAATTTTGGCTACCATGGAATTAACTGACGAACAGCGTGCACGTTTTCATTATGATCGCGGCGTTATATATGACAGTGTAGGACTGCGTTTACTGGGTCGAATTGATTTCCATCAAGCATTAAAGTTGCAACCCGATTTAGCGGATGCATATAATTTCTTGGGTATTTATTATACTCAAGAAGGTGAGTTTGACAGTGCCTATGAAGCATTTGATGGGGTACTGGAACTGTCACCAAACTATGATTATGCCTTCTTAAATCGTGGCATCGCGTTATATTATGGCGAGCGTTACCAATTAGCTGTGAGTGACATGCAAGCGTTTTATGATCGAGACCCTACTGATGGTTATCGTGTACTTTGGCTCTATTTGATGGCTTCAGAGGTCGATAAAAATAACGCGTTAATCGATTTAGCGACGCAACGAAAACAATTAAATAATCAACAATGGTCAAGTGTGTTGGTTGATTTTTACTTAGGTAAAATGAGTCAAGAGCAAGTATTTTCAGCGGCGAAAGTGGGCTTGTCTCAACCAAAAGAATATGCAGAGCGTTTATGTGAAGCGTATTTTTACTTAGCTAAGCATGCTGCTGCAAATGGCCAATATCAGCAAGCTGCTAATTTTTATCGGTTAACCTTAGCGACCAACATTTATGATTTTGTTGAACATCGTTATGCCAGAATTGAATTAGCTAAAATGAAAAATATAATCCTACAGTCTTCCGAATTATCCTCGAAAAGCTAAAAAACACTTTGCCTAGCCAATTCTGCCGATAGGCGCTATAATTTGCGCCTTTTTTAGCGGCTAGTGCAAGGTTAACATGTCAGGCAATAAAGTTGAGGTCGACAAGCGTCGTACCTTCGCCATCATTTCGCACCCCGATGCGGGTAAAACCACCATCACCGAAAAAGTACTTTTATTCGGAAATGCCTTACAAAAGGCTGGCACGGTAAAAGGCAAAAAGTCTGGTCAACATGCTAAATCTGACTGGATGGAAATGGAAAAAGATCGTGGTATTTCTATTACCACCTCTGTTATGCAGTTTCCTTACGGTGGCGCACTAATCAATTTACTTGATACACCTGGTCACGAAGACTTTTCTGAAGATACTTATCGTACCCTGACTGCGGTCGACTCGTGTTTAATGGTGATTGACTCCGCTAAAGGTGTTGAAGATCGAACCATTAAATTAATGGAAGTGACCCGTTTACGCGATACGCCTATTGTGACGTTCATGAATAAATGTGACCGTGATATTCGCGATCCTATAGAGTTAATGGATGAAGTTGAAGCGATTTTAAAGATAGCTTGTGCCCCTATTACTTGGCCGATTGGCTCAGGTAAAGAGTTCAAAGGTGTATATCACATTTTACGTGATGAAGTTATTTTATACCAAAGTGGTATGGGTCATACCATTCAAGAAGAACGTATTATTAAAGGATTACACAATCCTGAGCTTGATAAAGTACTGGGCTCTTATGCGTCTGAAATTCGTGATGAAATGGAGCTGGTTGCTGGTGCTTCACATGAATTTGATCAACAAGCCTTTCTTAAAGGTGAGCTGACCCCTGTTTACTTTGGTACAGCCTTAGGTAACTTTGGTGTCGATCATATTCTAGACGGTATCGTCGAGTGGGCACCTAAGCCGTTACCGCGTGAAAGTGATGCACGCAACGTGACGCCTGATGAAGAAAAGTTCTCAGGATTTATCTTCAAAATTCAAGCCAACATGGACCCTAAACACCGTGACCGTGTTGCTTTTATGCGTGTTTGCTCGGGTCGGTATGAGCAAGGCATGAAAATGCACCATGTTCGCATTGGTAAAGATGTTAATGTCAGTGATGCATTAACCTTTATGGCAGGGGATCGTGCCCGTGCTGAAGCGGCATATCCTGGTGATATTATTGGATTACATAATCACGGCACCATGCGTATTGGTGATACCTTTACCCAAGGCGAAAAGTTTCGCTTTACTGGTGTACCTAACTTTGCTCCAGAAATGTTCCGCCGTATTCGTTTAAAAGATCCACTGAAACAAAAGCAGCTCCTCAAAGGACTAGTGCAATTATCTGAAGAAGGCGCTGTACAGGTCTTTAGACCTCTAGACTCTAACGATTTAATTGTTGGAGCAGTTGGTGTGCTGCAGTTTGAAGTGGTTGTTGGACGCTTAAAAAGTGAATACAACGTCGAAGCCATTTACGAAGGTATCAGTGTGAGTACTGCTCGCTGGGTGTATTGCAAAGATGAGCGTAAACTAGAAGAGTTTCGTCGTAAGTGTAGTCAGAATTTAGCCCTGGATGGTGGTGATAATCTTACCTATATTGCGCCTACTATGGTGAATTTAAACCTATCAATGGAACGTTATCCTGATATTGAGTTTGCCAAAACTCGAGAGCATTAATTGTTATAGTAAATGTTTCGGGTATGTTAATAAAAGGTGGCTTTGCCGCCTTTTTTATTACTATTTTTAAGTAGATATTTGACTGAGCAAAGCTGTTTTTAAGCTTTTATTGGTAACATCTTGGCAAAATTGCATCTTATGAAACGCTGAGATGACGTTGACACAGAAAAATAAATTCAGTTGTGCACCAAGGATGAGCGATCATGGGCGTGGTATGTCAGTATATGAGTCTATTGTCACTTAACATGATATCCGTAATTAATATCAGTAATAGCAGAGCGTGATCTTATGATTGATACCCATGCACATCTCGACATGGTAGAGTTTGATAATGATAGAACACAATTATTTGATGCTATGCATGAAAGTGGTATTACTTCGGTTATTTTACCGGGAGTATCAGCAGAAAAGTGGCAGCAACAAATTCATATTGCAGATAAATTTGATTGTTATTTTTCGCTTGGAATTCATCCTTGGTTTGTCCCAGACGACATTGATGCAGCGATAATGAAGCTTGATACAATGTTACAGCAATATAGCAATAATAAGCGTTTGGTGGCGATTGGAGAGTGTGGCCTAGATAAATTGCATCACTGGTCAGATAACCAATTGTTGTTACTTGAAAAACAATTATTACTGGCACAAAATTATCAATTGCCTGTCATTTTACATGCCGTGAAAGCGCATCAACAATTATTGACAATGTTAGCGCGTTTTAAATTGATAAAGGGTGGTGTGGTGCATGGTTTTTATGGCAACAGTGATATAGCCAAACGCTATGTTTCGCTCGGTTTTAAATTAGGTGTTGGTGCTTTAATACTCAATCCTAGTGCGAAAAAGCTCCGTGAAACAGTGGTTAATTTACCCTTAGAACACTTTTTATTAGAAACAGATTCACCTAGCATGCCTCCGTTTGATCAACCTAAATCACGAAATACTCCCCTTATATTGCCTCGAATTGTGTCCGAAATCGCATTTTTAAAGAAAAAAACCACTGTCTGTATATTAGAACAGTTGAATAAAAATGCTTTGCAACTGTTTGAGCTTTAATTGTTTTTTTATGAACACAACATTATTAATTGTTTTTAATGTCGTAAGGGTTTGAAATTAAAGTTTAAAAACTTGATCAAAACGACGCTTTTCGTTTCACGCTCAGTTATAATCGTCAGCGGAAATTAGGTGAGTTAACAACATTCAAAAAAACTGTTAACAAAAGGGTGATGATTAATGGATATAATAATGAGTTTAGTAGGGGTGGTCACCTTACTATTGATAGGTTTTGCACTATCAAATAATAGAAAAGCAATTAATGTTCGTACTGTTGGTGGTGCTTTAGCTATTCAAGCATTCTTCGCAGGTTTTGTTTTATATGTTCCAGTCGGTAAAGATATTCTGAAAGGTGTTTCAGATGCGGTATCAAGTGTGATTAGTTATGCACAAGCCGGTACTAGCTTCTTATTTGGTGATTTAGCTAACTTTAAAGTTGGTTTTATTTTTGCCATCAACGTATTACCTGTCATTATTTTCTTCTCTTCTCTAATTGCAGTGCTTTACTATTTAGGCATTATGCAGTGGGTTATCCGTATTATCGGTGGCGCTTTACAAAAAGCACTCGGTACTAGCCGCACTGAATCAATGTCAGCAACAGCGAACATTTTCGTTGGTCAAACTGAAGCACCATTAGTTGTGCGTCCGTTTATTGCGACAATGACACAATCTGAATTATTCGCCATCATGGTGGGCGGTCTAGCTTCTATTGCAGGTTCTGTATTAGCTGGTTACGCGCAAATGGGTGTTCCAATTGCATATTTAGTTGCTGCATCATTCATGGCAGCTCCTGGTGGTCTGTTAATGGCTAAATTGATGCACCCAGAAACAGAAGCTGCTATCAACGAAATGGACGATTTACCAGATGATCCTGATAAGCCAGCAAACGTGTTAGATGCTGCTGCTTCAGGTGCTGCATCAGGTATGCATTTAGCATTAAACGTTGGTGCTATGTTGATCGCATTCGTTGGTTTAATCGCCATGATCAACGGTATCATCGGTGGTGTAACGGGTTGGTTCGGTTTAGAGGGTATTACTCTTGAACTCATCCTTGGTTATATCTTTATGCCTTTAGCATTCTTAATCGGTGTACCTTGGAATGAAGCGCTTGTTGCTGGTTCTTTCATCGGTCAAAAGATTGTAGTTAACGAATTTGTTGCTTACTTAAATTTTGCTCCGTATCTACTTGATGCTTCAGCAGAAGGTTTCAAAGTTGTAGCAGAAACTGGTGTCATGATGTCTGACCGCACTAAAGCGATTATCTCTTTCGCCCTATGTGGTTTCGCTAACTTATCTTCAATTGCAATTTTACTTGGTGGTTTAGGTGCTATGGCTCCTTCACGTCGCCATGACCTTGCTAAATTAGGTATCCGTGCTGTTATCGCTGGTTCATTAGCTAACTTAATGAGCGCGACATTAGCCGGTTTATTCTTAGCTATCTAAGAGTAAGTCCAGGGGGAATACCCCAATAACTGGGTCTTTAGCTTAATCCATATTAGAGACCCAGTTTATAATAAAGTTGTTATTGATTTTGTGTTAATCCACCGTTTCCCAATACGAAGTTATGCCGTTTTATTGATTGCGAAAGAGGATGTATTAAATCCTTTAGTCAAAATTAAAATGTCAAATTGTGAATAGAGTGTAGACAAATAGTCGCGACATTGTTCACAAAAAAGAATTTTGTATTCGTTTTTTATCGATTAAATATTGAGATTAATATCAGTAACGGTAAAATGCGAATGATTAAAAAAGAAGTGCTATCCACGAAGATAGTTTAATAATATACATGGGGTTGATGATGAAAAATGTAAAAATGTTAGCTTTAGCCGGTGCAACAGTTGCTGCTATTTCTGGTAATGCTTTTGCTGCAGACCGCAGCGATCTTCACGGTACTGATTACAAGTGGATGCAGTTTAACGCTATGTACTCTATCGGTGAAAAGCCAGATAACCCAGCTTCAGGTGATCAACATAACTACCTAGAAATGGAGTTTGGTGGTCGTTCTGGTGTTGTAGATTTATACGGTTATGTTGATGTATTTAACTTAGCTAATGAAACGTCTGACAACGGTGACAAGAACCCAGGTTCTGGCACTAGCAAATTGTTTATGAAGTTTGCTCCACGTTTCTCTATCGATGCTATTACAGGTAAAGATTTATCTTTTGGCCCAATCCAAGAAGTATATTTCTCTACTTTGTTTAACTGGGATGGTCTTAACGGCGAAGGCGTTAACTCTACATTCTGGGGTGTTGGTGCTGACGTAAATGTACCTTGGTTAGGCAAAACTGGTATGAACCTTTACGGTTTCTACGACATGAATGCTAAAGAGTGGAACGGATATCAGTTCTCAGCTAACTGGTTCAAACCTTTCTACTTCTTTGATAACAAGAGCTTCTTGTCATTCCAAGGTTATGTTGATTATCAATTTGGTGCAGACGCAGTTGACGACATGTTCGTTCCTAAGACTTCAAGCGGTGGTAACATCTTCTTTGGTCTATACTGGCACTCAGATCGTTACGCTCTTGGTTATGGCTTAAAAGGCTTCAAAGACGTATACCTACTTGAAGATGAAGGCGGAATCGTTGGCCTAGAATCTACAGGTTGGTCACATTACCTAACAGCAACTTACAAGTTCTAAGATAGGTATAGTGCATGTTAGAGTCGCATTTGCGGCTCTAACTTTTCCACTATAAGACAGCCGCGAATTTTTATTTAAAACTATTAAGTTAACAATATTTTTATATAAAGGTTTGTACTCTACAAAGTTGTATCTTTACGCGCTAAAATGGATTTTTCGCGGAATTGTTGAAACAAATGTCTTTGTTTTTTCTTTTCCGGTCTTCAAGGATTCAAGTCGTGGTACTCGTTATCAGATTGAATACTTAGGTTAGTAAATATTATCTAGATTTACTGGCAACACTGAAGGCCCGGCCATAATAATAATCATATGCCCATTCTATAGTGTTGCCTGAAAAAAATTATCGACTTTGATTTTTCGTTTCGGAGAGCAATTATGACTGATTTAAAAAAAGCAGCGTTACGCGGTATTTCATTAATGGATTTAACCACATTAAATGACGATGATACCGATCAAAAAGTGATCGACTTATGCCATAAAGCGAAGTCTGCTGCTGGTAATACAGCTGCGATTTGTATTTATCCTCGCTTTATTCCTATTGCACGTAAAACCCTTAATGAGCTTGATTGTGAAGACATTAAGATTGCGACTGTGACTAACTTCCCACACGGTAATGATGATATCGCTATCGCTGTATTAGAAACTCGTGCTGCCGTTGCTTATGGTGCCGATGAGGTTGATGTTGTATTTCCATACCGTGCATTAATGGAAGGTAATGAGACTGTTGGCTTTGAACTGGTTAAAGCGTGTAAAGAAGAGTGTGGTGATGATGTATTGTTGAAAGTCATTATCGAATCTGGTGAGTTAAAAGATCCTGCTCTTATTCGTAAAGCTTCTGAATTATCAATTGATGCTGGCGCTAACTTTATTAAAACATCAACCGGTAAAGTGGCGGTTAATGCCACTCTTGAAGCGGCTGAAATTATGTTGACCGTGATTAGCGAAAAAGATCGTCAAGTTGGTTTTAAGCCTGCTGGCGGCGTGCGTGATGCGGCTCAAACAGCAGAGTTTTTAGATCTGGCTGAACGTATTTTGGGTGCTGATTGGGTTAGTCCACAGACTTTCCGCTTTGGTGCTTCTAGCTTATTAAATAGCTTGCTGCATACATTAGAGCTAACTGAAGCACCGAAACCGACTTCAGGTTACTAATTGGCATAATGTATTAACAGCCACTTTGCATAATGAATCATCGTTATGCAAAGCGTCATCATTGAATGACATTCTTGATATTAATGGCGATCCTAAAGGTGTTGGATTGCCTCATGGGGACTCTATATGTTTCTTGCTCAAGAGATTATCCGTAAAAAACGTAATGGTGATGCATTAAGCACTGCCGAGATTCAATTTTTTGTAGATGGCATCACTCATAACACTGTTTCTGAAGGGCAAATTGCCGCATTTGGTATGGCTGTGTATTTCAAAGATATGAATATGGATGAGCGAATTGCCTTAACGATTGCAATGCGTGATTCCGGCACTGTATTAAATTGGGATTCACTCGGCCTCAATGGCCCTATTATTGATAAGCACAGCACTGGTGGTGTAGGCGATGTCATCAGCCTAATGCTTGGCCCTATGGCTGCGGCATGTGGTGGTTATGTACCAATGATTTCTGGCCGTGGCTTAGGCCATACTGGTGGAACGTTAGATAAATTTGATGCTATTCCTGGTTATCAAACTGAACCTTCAAGTGAATTATTCCGCAAAGTCGTTAAAGACGCTGGTGTAGCCATTATTGGTCAAACTGGTGATCTAGTCCCTGCCGATAAACGTTTTTATTCAATTCGCGATAATACCGCAACGGTTGAGTCAATCTCACTTATTACCGCATCTATTTTGTCTAAAAAATTAGCCGCAGGACTAGACGCTCTCGCAATGGATGTCAAAGTGGGCAGCGGGGCATTTATGCCTACCTATGAAGCATCTGAAGAATTAGCCCGCAGCATTACTGCCGTTGCTAATGGCGCTGGTACCAAAACAACGGCATTGTTAACTGACATGAACCAAGTTTTGGCATCATGTGCTGGTAATGCTGTTGAGGTGCGTGAAGCGATAAACTTTTTAACGGGTCAATATCGTAATCCTCGTTTATATGCTGTCACCATGGGATTATGTGCCGAAATGCTCATTTTGGGTGGTATTGCACAGAATGAAGCGGAAGCGCGTAATAAGCTAAATGCTGTATTAGATAATGGTAAAGCAGCTGAAGCTTTTGCTAAAATGGTATCTGGTTTAGGTGGCCCAACCGATTTTGTTGAGGCATATGATAAGTATCTACCTCATGCGAAAATCATTCGCCCTGTGTATGCCAATACATCAGGTTTTGCATACCAAATGGATACCCGAGAACTTGGTTTAGCCGTCGTCACCTTAGGTGGTGGACGTCGCAAACCCGGTGATGCACTCGATTACAGTGTTGGATTAACTCAAGTATGTGCATTGGGTCAGGAAGTTAACAAAGATGTACCGTTAGCGATGATCCATGCTCAATCTGAAGATGCTTTCGCCGAAGCTGCCGCAGCTGTCCAACAAGCCATTATTATTGGCGACAGTGCGCCACAGAAGACGCCTGAAATATATCGTTATATTCGCGCTTCAGATTTATAAGGAAACACATAATGAAACGTACTTTTATTTTAATGCTCGACTCTTTTGGTGTCGGTGCTGCAACTGATGCCGATAAGTTTGGTGATCTTGGCTCTGATACCTTTGGTCACATCGCGCAAGCTTGTGCTGATGGCAAAGCGGATATCGGCCGTCAAGGTCCATTGAAGTTACCTAATCTTGCTCGCTTTGGCCTAGGCCATGCTGGTTTTGAAAGTACTGGTAAATTTGCTGCTGGATTTGCTGATAACGTCGAAATCATCGGTGCTTATGGCCATGCTGACGAATTAAGCTCGGGCAAAGACACGCCAAGCGGTCACTGGGAAATGGCAGGGGTTCCTGTTCTTTATGAGTGGGGTTATTTTAGTGATTTAACCAACTCATTTCCTAAAGAACTCACTGATAAAATTCTTCAACGTGCTGGTTTAGATGGGTTCTTAGGCAATTGCCACGCCTCGGGGACTCAAATTCTTGAAGAGTTAGGCCTAGAGCACATGAAAACAGGCAAGCCTATTTTCTACACCTCTGCAGACTCTGTATTCCAAATAGCGTGTCATGAAGAAAGTTTTGGCTTAGAAAATTTATACAACTTGTGCAAAATAGCCCGTGAAGAGTTAGAACCTTATAATATTGGCCGTGTGATCGCCCGTCCATTTATTGGTACTAGTGCTGCTGATTTTGCCCGTACCGGTAATCGTCATGATTATGCCGTATTACCTCCAGCACCGACCGTATTAGATAAGCTGAAAGATGCCGGTGGTGAAGTGGTTAGTATTGGTAAGATTTCTGATATCTATGCTCATAGTGGTATTACGCAGCAATTTAAAGCGACCGGACTTGAAGAGTTATTCGATGAAACCTTAGCACAAATTAAACGTGCTGGTGATAACACTATAGTGTTTACTAACTTTGTTGATTTTGACTCTCATTATGGTCACCGTCGCGATACCGCTGGTTATGCTAAAGCTCTTGAATACTTTGATTCACGTTTACCTGAACTCTTGGCTATTCTACAACCTGAAGATTTAGTTGTGTTCACCGCTGATCATGGTTGTGATCCTACTTGGGTTGGCACTGAGCATACTCGTGAGCGTGTTCCTGTTCTTGCCTATGGCGCCGGTTTATCTGCCGGTTCACTAGGTCGTCGTCAATCTTTTGCCGATATCGGTCAATCTATTGCGAGTTATTTCAAGCTAGAACCGATGGATTATGGTAAATCTTTTATTAATTAGTCACATTTTCAAACGACGGTTCTATATAAAGGTTAATGGTTTTGCTAAACTACAAACAAGATTAAGCAACACAAAATAAAATAGAAACATAGGGGTTATAAACATGGCTACACCACATATTAATGCTGTAGAAGGTGCTTTTGCTGAAACGGTACTTTTTCCTGGCGATCCATTGCGTGCAAAATACATAGCTGAAACATTTTTAGAAAATGTTGAGCAAGTGACTGATGTGCGTAATATGCTCGGTTTTACCGGTACATATAAAGGTAAGCGTATTTCTGTTATGGGTTCAGGTATGGGTATCCCATCTTGTTCAATCTATGCGCACGAACTTATCAAAGACTACGGGGTTAAGAACTTAATCCGTGTAGGTACTTGTGGTGCAATCAGCACTGACGTAAAAGTACGCGATGTGATTATCGGTATGGGTGCATGTACTGATTCTAAAGTGAACCGTTTACGTTTCAAAGATAACGATTTTGCTGCCATTGCAGATTACAGCTTACTCAGTGCAGTTGTTGATTCAGCTAAAGCGCACGGCACTAAAATCCGTGTTGGTAACGTTTTCTCTGCCGACCTATTTTATACTCCAGATCCTCAAATGTTTGATGTTATGGAAAAAATGGGCATTCTAGGTGTCGAAATGGAAGCCGCTGGTTTATATGGTGTTGCACATGA
Organism: Shewanella sp. 5S214; assembly: GCF_041439795.1. Taxonomy (NCBI): domain Bacteria; kingdom Pseudomonadati; phylum Pseudomonadota; class Gammaproteobacteria; order Alteromonadales; family Shewanellaceae; genus Shewanella; species Shewanella sp. 5S214. The sequence continues at coordinate 121,471 of NZ_JBGOOV010000002.1, read as the reverse complement.
ATTAGGTGCTAAAGCCTTGTGTGTTGTTACTGTATCTGACCACATCCGTACTGGTGAAAAAACCACATCTGATGAACGTCAAACCACATTCAGCGACATGATTATTATGACCTTAGATGCAGCATTAACGCTATAATCAAAGGTTATAAATGAAAATGGGCACTTATTAGAGTGCCCATTTTTTATGTCTGTAATTTTATTCTCTACGTTTTAGGTTCTTGTGGGCCACTTTTAGGCTCGTCAGCGTTTACCAAGGCGATCTTCTTAGGCTTTTTACGCAACTTAGCTTGGGTCTTACGTCGATCAAAATCGGCACGCTTAAATGATAATGCTCGCGATAATAGCAAACCAATAAAACCAGCAACAATCAACATCATCTGTTGTAATTGCATGTTTTGCTCATGCAATATTTTGATTTCGTCAAAAAAGATATCAAGATTCAAACGTACTTCAACATAGCCTAAATTGTTTTCATCCTGGATGACATTTTCAATTAACGGAGGATATGGTTTTAATAAGCCTTTTAATATTTCTGAATCAGCTTCTAGTTTTTCATAAGAGACGCTCTGGGCGAAAGCCAATCTGACGCCTTGAGAATTATAGATATTGACCGACATAACTTTAGGGTCAGCAGCTAGCGCAGAGGCAAGCCATTGAAGCTGCTCATCATTTTGCAAATACATTGCAGGAGCTGCACCATTAGCAGCTTGTTGTGCTAATAGTCTTGCCATTACTTTTGTCTGCGAATTTAGTAATTTTTGACCATTACGTAAACTCGATTGCCACAAATAGATTAGGCCGAAGATCAGCACTATTGCCACGATAATTTGCACAATCCTGCTGATTTTTTGTCTTTTCTTAAGACCTTTAACAAAAATCACTTTAATCCTCAGGGTTTTTTCTATTTAATTGGGGGCTGTTTTGGATGCATTATTTGTCTAACAAGCACTCAGTACCAATCCAATTACAGAGAATTATCAAAAAGCTATACTAATCGAAAAATTTGTCAGTAGATAGTCGTAACATTCTAAGAGGCCGTATTGATGCTGGAAAAATGTGATAATGCTTTATTAAACTTTTTATTTTCAGATACTTGTGATACATACCAACATCTAGGCAGTGTGTTATATCGCTATCAAGAGTCAGAATATTTATTGAGCTTGCAAGCTCATTTACCTTACCGTTGCCGAGTTATTTTTAATGGCGAATGCTCAAGTGAGATTGAGTCATGGCTCTCTTCAATATCAACCGATGCTCATGTCGCTAAGCTTGTGAGACAGAATGATTTATTTGGCTTTGAACTAGCAACTCAGACCGTAGATGAGCAATGGATAGCATCATTTCCACATAACATTCCAGCTGAAATTGTGCTTATTCAACAACCGCTAGCACGTCTAAATCAACCTGGATTGCTCGTCATGGATATGGACTCCACAGCCATTGAAATTGAGTGTATTGACGAGCTGGCTGCCATGGCTGGTGTTGGCGACGAAGTGGCAAAAGTAACCGCAAGTGCAATGCGTGGAGAGTTAGATTTTGAGCAGTCTTTAAGGCTGCGAGTGAGCAAGCTTGCCGGGGCTGATGCGGCGATTATTCAGCAGTTATGTGATACCTTGCCTTTAATGCCCGGTCTTGAAACCATGCTAGCCGAGTTAAAAGCGCATCAATGGAAACTGGTGGTTGCTTCCGGTGGTTTTACACCTTTTGTTGGCCACTTAAAGCAGTTACTTAATCTTGATGCTGCCTTTGCCAATGAGCTGGTTATTGTTAATGGTAAGCTAACCGGTGAAGTCACTGGTGATGTTGTTGATGCGCAATATAAAGCTAAAGTGGTGAGTCAATGTGCACAACAATGGGCTATCGCATCAGGCCAGCGAGTGGCTATTGGTGATGGTGCTAATGATATCCCAATGATTCAGGCGGCAGACTTGGGGATAGCATTTCATGCAAAGCCTAAGTTAATTGAAGCCGCAGATGCATCAATACAAAATATCGACTTACGAGCATTGGTTTTTTGTTTACAGCTTTAACGATTGGCGCTTACCGACTAAATATAGAATTATTACTCTATTCTAGTTGTGTTTCACTGCAGTAATGTTAGTTTTATAATCAATATTACTAACATAACTGCTTATTTTGACAATAGATATCCTCCAAGACTCATTATTCATTCCATATCGTGATGGCCAATTGCATTTGCGTCATATTCGCCCTCCGTCGCCGACGGCATTAGGTATCCCTATCTTGATGTTGCATGGGGCTATGTCTAACGGGAAAGTATTTTACAGTGAAAAAGGTCGTGGGTTAGGCTGTTTTTTGGCAGCTGCTGGCTTTGATGTTTATGTAATGGATACCGCGGGTCGAGGCTTGAGTGAGCCTAGAATTAATCGTGATTTCACCTTGGGCCAAGGTGAGGTTATCCGTGAGCAATTACCTTTAGTGCAACAATTTATTCTGCAACGTCATCCTTTAGTTAATAAAGTTCATTGGTGTGCTCATTCATGGGGGGGAGTATTAATGGCCAGCAGTTTGGCTCGGTATACTCATTTGCAATCAAGTGTAGCTTCGTTACTAACCTTTGGGTCTAAACGGACCATCAAGGTGAAATCACTTAAGAAATGGTTGATGGTCGATTTTTTTTGGAATCGCTTTGCGCCATTATGCATAGCTAAGCAGGGATATTTTAATGCCAGTCGACTCCGCGTTGGTATGGATAACGAGAGCAGTGCGTCCTTATTACAAACCATCGATTGGGTTAGGGGAGAGTGGATTGATCATGATGATAGTTTTCATTATGCTCAAGCTGCTGAAAAAGCCGTTTGGCCACCAGCGTGGTTTATTGCGGGGAAAAATGATCGTGTATTAGGCAATCCGTCAGATGTACGAGATATGATTGATGAATGTGGTTTTAGCCAGATAAAGTACACCTTGCTCGCCAAAGAAAAGGGTAATTTATTGGATTATGATCATGCAGGAATGTTGACGGATCGACATGCAGAGCAAGATCACTTTGTGCAAATTAAGCAGTGGTATTTGACACTGTAACGCTAGCGGTTATTTTATCCTTGCTTGAGTATTACCTAGGCTGCAGGCATTAAGCTAGGAAAACGGAGTTCAACTTCAGCAGTAATATCTAATAGTTCACCTGAACCAATCACTCTCCATAATTGCTCTTCTAGGTGCTTTGCTCTGTGGTTAGCATGAATGTGGATAAACTCTAGCTCGCGTCGAATATAGCTCATATCAGGCTTATCTGTTGCCCCTAAGTACACTCTTAATGCCACAAAGCGCCCAGCTTTTTTACTTTGGGTGATAAAATGAATTTGCTGCTCACGATCACCGATTTCAGATTTAAGTTTACATTGGATCTGTACTGTTCCTCTAGCGTGGCGAGTCAGTTGCATAAACACTTCAAAGAAAACCATATCCTGATTCGGTTTCATTAATTTGATAGGGTCAATAATCTTTTGTTTCAGTAGGTTATTTTCCAGCAGCGGCATTAAATTGTACTGCAGTACTTTGTCACTATCTTGGGCAAATAAGTGGCTAATTTCATCCGTCGTTGTACCAATACCTATGTAAGCCATTTGTGCTGATTTTACTGTTTTTTCGATAAAATATGGTACACCGGGTAACTGGCGCATGAACAGGTTTTTCATGCCATCAGCCAGCTCTTTTTGCTGACCTTCATGATCGGATAGTTGCTCAAACTTCTGTTTGTTGTGGGCAATTAATTTACTTAAAAACTCCACGCCATCATGGGGTGTATGGCCTATTAAAGCGCTTAAATGCAAAGTCTTTCCACCCATTCTGCTGCGGATTAACTGATAAGGTAAATGGGTTAAATTGGCTTTGCCTGCTGCCGCTTGTAGACGTGGAAACGATAATGTTACCGCACCAGGTTCATTAAAATCCGTCGAAGTTTCAAATGTGAGTTGTAAACCTCGACTCGAAATATCGTGAGTAATACCGGTGGCTTTTTTATCGCCTTGCTGAATTGTGATTGAGGTTTTAAAGGCGAACCGAGCTTCATGCCGTCGTTCACTAAATGGCATTGATACTTTTTTAATGCTGTGTTGTTTTGTTTTTGCTTGCGAAAATATCTTTAAACCATTTACATCGGATTTATCAAACCAACTTTGATAGTCTTCATTTGCTTCTTTATTTGTTAAGTCAATTAATTGTAACGTATGGCTAAATTGAGCTAATTGTTGTTCGGTAAGTGCGCCATATCGAGCATCATCACCCGGTAATGTAGAGTTTTTATAATTCTTACTATGATCGATAGGCTGCATGACAATTCTAAACACTCGCCAGCTCGCTTTGGTAGAGGCAAAACCTAAAAATAGATTAAGATTTTTAGTTGCTCTGAGCTCTGCTAATGTAGCAGAGTAAAAATGCACTTTCCCATGGGCGCTATGAGTAAAACTGAATAAGTAACAATGTTCATTATTGTCTGGATGTTTAATTAATTGGGTCAAGCGGCGAGTATTAATGAAACTCGGTAGCTGGCTAATTTGATTTTCATCTAGAAAATAATGTTGGATCGGTTGATTACCTCTGCCGAGCAATTCATATGCTATCAGTGGTTTTCCGTCAACAATGGAGATATATAATGGTAAATGGGTTAGTAATGGTAAGTAATGACGCTCATAACCTAAACCCGTAGCCGTAACAATGACATCGTTGACATCCACTTTATAGCGGAATTTATAGCTGCGGATCAGCTGTGATAGCAAGTTATCTAATGCTTCTCCACCACCAAGTCTTTTCAGTCTAAAAATCGCTGTATTGTCTTTATTTTGAACATCAACTATTTGATATTCAATGCCATGCTGTAGCTCTTCTACATAAAACTCATCACTGACTTCAAGCAGTTTAATTTTAACTGGTTTGTCTTGATCCAGTTGGTGTTTTAATGGCAACTTAATCCGCGCACCGCCGACAGATAAATCTAGTGTCATACCATTAACTTCGGGTATTCCTTGCTGAGAAACCAGAATTCGAATGCTATAATTCATTCGTTCTTCGCAGCGATTAAAGTAACTTCCGAGTACGACCCCAGGGATTAAAAATGGATTGTCTTCGCCAATAGCCTCAGCAGGAATATTTTCTCTTAATTTTATGCGTCGCAGCTTATGGGCTTTAATAACCTGTTCGTATACCCCTAGAGTATATTGATTGCGGTATAAAGGCAGTGCTTGCTCTAAAGCCTCTTTAGCGGGTTGGTCAAGGAAGTGCTTTTGATTAGCGATAACGACTTCTTTGCAAGGGAGTTCTGTTTTATCTCGTAAATCTATAATTCTGTTACACAATGATGAGATACGGTTGAGCTCCATTTTCAGAAGAAAACGGGTGGAATTTGATTCGTCAGCAGTTAACTGCTCAAAAACGTCTTGAAAATCAGGTTCCATGAACAGAGGTTTTAGTTGTTCGATTAATGCACTGTGGTTATCTAAACTCATTATTTTGTCGTTTTAATTGTTTATTGTGAGTCTGGCTAATAATTTTATCGGCAAGAAAGTGCTGATCTTTATAGTAATATAGATTTGAACCTTGTTCGAGAGTTATGCTGAAATGATTTTAGGGCTAATTATTTTACCGTTCAGATGAACATAGTGTCTTAACGGTATCGTGGTGTTCTTGAAGCTTATTCATAATGGCTTAGCGTTTGTGTACATGGCGTGTGGGCAAGGTGTTAATCGTAAAGAACTCTGTAAAGCTGATTGTTATTATTGTCTTATGAGTGGTTTAAGCCGTTATAGTTGTATTGATGAGCAGCTGGTATGACTAATAGAGAATGATATGTTCACAGTGATTATCGATTGGTCCTCAGACCTAATAGTATCAATCTTATTGTATTAATTGATTTGCAACATGGGAATTAACATGGCAAAAGCTCCAAAAATGGCATTTGTTTGTGACGATTGCGGCCTAGATTATCCTCGTTGGCAGGGACAGTGTCGTTGTGGTGCGTGGAACTCTTTAGTGGAAATGAAATTATCTGCCACAAAAAACACTACTTCTCGTACTTCGGTATTGGGATACGCCGGTGCTGCTGGTGGTGGTTCAAAAAAACTCAGTGAAGTTGAGTCACAGGATGCTGAAAAAAGACTTACTGAGATCGGTGAATTAGACCGAGTGCTTAGCGGTGGTTTAACCACGGGCTCGGTGAATATTATTTCCGGTGATCCTGGCGCAGGTAAAACGACCTTGTTATCTGATCTAGTGGCCCGAATGTCACAGTCGATGGCATCATTATACTGTACTGCAGAAGAGTCATTATCGCAGTTTAAAAACCGAGTTAATCGTTTAAAGCTTCATTACAACGAAGATAACTTGTTTTTGCTGTCTGAAACCAGTGTAGAAGCTATTATTGAGGAATTAGAAGCCAAGCAAATCAAGTTTGCGGTGATTGACTCTATTCAAGCGGTCGTCACTGATGCCGCCAATGGCAGCCCTGGATCGCCTTCACAAGTTAAAACGGCGGCGCAGGCATTTACGCAATATTGTAAAAAAAATAATGTCACCATGTTCATTATTGCTCATGTGAATAAAAATAACGAAATTGCTGGACCGCAAACCTTAGTGCATATCGTGGATTCACTGTTACATATCGACACTAATGATGGTCAAATTCGCACTTTGCGCGCCAATAAAAACCGTTTTGGTGATGTTGATACCGTGGGCATATTCCGTATGAGCGAACGCGGTATGGTGAGCGTAGATAATCCCAGTGAGATATTCTTATCGGGTTCTACTACAGAGTCACCTGGCTCGACTATTACCTGTATTCGTAAAGGTAACCGTAATTTACTATTAGAAATCCAATGTTTAACAACTGAAACTGAATCAGAATTTCCCCAGCGTGTATGTGTGGGGTTAAACATGAATCGGATTAAAATGTTAACCGGTATTTTGCGTAAACATACTAAAACCAAAATATTCCACGACACATTTTTTAATATCGTTGGTGGGTTAAAAATTGATGAGTCAGAAACCTGTATCGATTTAGCGCTTGTGACAGCATTATTGAGCAGTTTAAATGACTTTGTGGTGCCAAGAACCACTTGTATTATGGGTGAGTTGAGCTTGAATGGTGATGTGCGCCCAATTGATAGCGGAGTGCCCAGAGTGAGAGAAGCTGCGCAGCATGGTTTTACGGAGATTTTTATTCCATTTCGTAATTATCATAAAACCATGGAAGGGCTCGGCGCAAAAATCATCCCAGTTAAAACTATCCACGAGTTACTTGAGCTGATTAATTAATTTTCGAGTAATACAGCGGGCTATTGGTATAAAAAAGGTAAGTCATTGGCTTACCTTTTTTACATCTCATGGTTTATCTGCAAGCTTAAGGAACTGGTGTGATTAACGAGGTAAGCTCACGATCTAATAATTCTGCATCGCCCATATTGAGTTCGATAATACGGCGCAGATGAGTAATGCTGTCAACATCAATATGAGTGCATTTTAAGCCAAGATGTTCTGGGGTCTTATGAACAATTTCCGCCTCCATGTGCAGTTCAATATCAGAATCGGCTAACACAAACGCTAAGGTTAAAATGGTATGTAGCTGACCAGTATAACCTGCTGGCAGTTCTACTAGAGCGCCATTGAGACTTAAATCTAAAATTTTAGTGCGCCAAGTTTGTTCTGTTTGCGCAAGATGCGCACTGGCTGCAAATAAAATACGAGAAAATTTACGTCTGTTGTCCATGGTTCACCCTTAGTCATCAATATGGCTATGGTACATAGCCAATGCTTATTTGTTAAGCATACTCGATTTATCTCGGTTACGCAGAGAATATTTTGTATAAAAAAGGAGCGCAATGCGCTCCTGAGTTGATATTAAGATGTTATGTTTAGTTGCGCCTACTAAATCAGTAAATGGCCCATTAATGCAATAATAGGAAGCGTTACTAATGTCCGTAGGATAAAGATAACGAACAACTCAAAAAAGTTCACCGGAATTTTACTACCAATCAAAAGAGCACCCACTTCACTCATATAAATAAGCTGAGTGACAGATAATGCCGCAATGACAAAACGGGTTAAGTCAGACTCAATAGAGCTGGCCAATATAGATGGAATAAACATATCGGCAAATCCCACCACAATTGTTTTTGAGGCTTCAGTGGCTTCAGGAATATGCAGTAGCTCTAACAGTGGAATAAATGGCATACCTAAGTAGTTAAAAATTGGTGTATGTTCAGCGAGCACTAACGCAACGGTACCAATAGCCATAACGACTGGAATTACCCCAAAAATCATATCAACAACGTTTTTAATCCCTTCTGTTAGGACATGTTTAATGCCACCAGCAGAGGATGCTCGCTGCATTGCTTGTTCAAATCCCCATGAAAAGACACCGTGACTAGCAGGAATTGTTTCATCATCTTCATGGCGTGGGGTGTCGTCGATATACAGATCTTTTTTCCATGATAACGGCGGTAATTTCGGCACTATGATAGCGGCGACAAATCCTGCCAAACACACAGTGAGATAAAATGGTACAAACAAGTGCTCAAGTTTTACTTGCGATATAACCACTAGACTGAAAGTTATCGATACCGCTGAAAAAGTGGTACCAATAACGGCTGCTTCTCGTGCCGTGTAGAAACGGGTTTCGTATTGTTTGGTGGTCATTAAAATGCCCACACTGCCGTCACCTAACCAGGATGCCATACAGTCAATCGCACTGCGTCCGGGTAAATTGAATATTGGACGCATCACTTTGGTTAATAACGTGCCAAAAAACTCCAATAAACCAAAATTGAGCAATAGCGGCAATAACATGCCTGCAAAAATAAACACTGAAAATAGTACTGGCACTAAATCATTTAAGACTAAACCACCCGTTGCCGATGAAGTAATCGCATCAGGTCCCATCTGCAAATAAACCATGACAATAAAGACCGCACCTAATATCCGCACGGCTAACCAAAATAAATTTACTTTTAATAAGGTGCGTAAAAAAATATTTTTACGCACAAATTTAGGATTAGTAAGCTGGGTGAGCAATGAGGCTATTGCCATAAATACAACGATGCAGGTCACAATAAGCTGAATCGAACTGCCCATTTGGTTTTGCAATGCTTTTGAAATGATTGCAATTGGGATGGTAATCGAACCATTGACAGTGATAGGCGTCATAAACAGTAACAAACCAATCAGTGACGGAATGATAAAGGTAAGAATTGTTTTAATGTTATGTTTTTTGTGTGTCACGTTAAATACACCTTACGTATTTGCTGTAAGTTGGCCAGCTTGGCTATCCAACTGTTTCTTATGGACTGAGATTGAATGTCCATTCAGTTGTGTTTTTTGGGTAGGCAAGGTTACCCCCTTCTTTGCTGTATGTAAAATGATAACTTAATCGAATAGATATTAGTTAAATATGAGTAGATATTTACTTTGCGGGAATGATGTTGTACATGATAAATAACTAATATAATCATTTGGTTAATGATTTGTTTCTGGAGTGTTTCAGCTTTGAGTGTATGAGTTTTTAAGTCGCTTGTATGCCATTAATGAACATGAATATTATCATTGTTATGAGTGGTTGCATTAATGGCAATCGGCTGAGTTTTTATGACGGAAACACAGTTTCTTGGTTCTCTTGGCGATAGTCCATGCCCGGCAATCCGAACCAGTAACCATTGCAATGATGATGAATGATTGCAGTATGCTGCTTGTGATTAAATTGTTGATTGAATAGTTCTTCAGTATTAAATGGGTCGTTTGTTACCTGTTGTAGTGCGCTGGCAAGCTCAGAACCCAAGTCAATATCGGTTAATTTGTTGGGTGAAATCCGCCAATAGTCCACTCCCATGGTGATCATCTGGGGAATTTGGTTAATCAGATTTATTTGCGCCGCTGATTGAGTTTGAATGCCATTTAAGCGTAATAAGGGCTGCGACTCTTGAGTTTGAGCCAATAAACCTTTGCTGTGGCGTTGGCAAATCGTTTGGCATTTATCTTTTGGTAATTGGTAATGCTTAGCGGTAAAGCAGCGCGCTGAAAGAGCTAGCGGCATATAGCCGTGGCCGAGCACTTCAATTTCAAACTTGGGTTTATCGCCTTGATTGATGATACGACTTAACCACTGTTGAGATAACTCACATGGCATAACAAAGCGGAACATGCCTTTTTTATGCAGTAAATCCAGACTGGCCCGATTGTAATTATTAATCATTGGTCCGCACACAAAAGGAACTTTGGCTTGCTGTGCATAATGTACTGCCGCCATATCATTAGCTTCAATACTAAAGTCACCATTCTCAATCGCTTTTTTTAATTCATTGAGCTCTGATTGTGCTTCTATTAGTGCCATGGTCGATAACACCACATGTTTACCATGAGACTTAAGCATATTCGCCAGATCAAGATAGTCGTTAAACTTGAGTTCGCGGCGACGACTGCACACGGTTTCACCTAAGTAAACAGTATCGATATGACTTAATGCCACTTGTTGATAGAAAAGCTCAACGTCAGGTTTTGACCAGCAGTAGCTAATTGGAGCAAGAGATATTTTCATTCTGTAACCTTATTGCCATTGACGCTGATAAGCGCCCAATGTGGTGATTTGTCCTTCGGATACTTTAGCCAATGCTTGCGTCCATTGTGGTTGTTCGCAAAAAGAATCGGGATTGGCCAAATAAGTGTCGATAGCACTGCGCCAAACGTGGGTCACTTGACTTACATAAGCAGGGCTGCGCTGACGTCCTTCAATTTTGAGTGATTTGATGCCCGCTTTAGCGAGTTCAGGTAATAAGCTTAAGGTGCTTAAGCTGGTGGGTGATTCGAGTAAATATTTTGCATCTTGATCGTATTCAGCAACATATCGACCCTTACAGACCACTGGATAGCCCAGTTGTTGACTCGCATCGGCTTTATCGATTAACACATTATTCAGTCTGGTTAATTTATCACTGCCACTGTCTTGCCAGCGAACATGATTCGCGGGAGAGCATGAGCCACCGGTATTCGGGGATTGACCTGTAACATATGATGATAAATGACAACGTCCTTCCGCCATGATGCACAAACTGCCAAATGCAAAGACTTCCAGATCAACAGAGCTGACTTTCGCTAAATCGCGAACCTGCTTTATTGACAGCACTCGTGGTAATACAGCCCGTTCAATATTAAAAGCTTGTTGGTAAAATGACAGCGCTCCGACGTTGGTCGCACTGGCTTGCACCGATAAATGCAACGGAAGGTGTGGATAATGCTGGTGGGCATAATCGAGTAATGATAAATCGGCAACGATAAGCGCATCCATTTCTAATTGTGCGGCTAAATCAACTGCTTGATACCAGCGATGTTCCTCACCGGGTTTAGGGAAGGTGTTTAGGGTTAAAAACACCTTTCGGCCTTGGTTATGGGCTAAGTGAGTCGCTTGAGCTAGCTGTGGGGCAGAAAAGTTTAATCCTGCAAACGAACGCGCATTGGTGTCATCTTTTAGTCCAAGGTAAACCGCATCAGCACCTGCATTGAGCGCGGCTTTGAGTGACGCTAAATTACCGGCGGGGCATAAGAGTTCCATATTGGTGTTCTCATTTTTTCAAAGAACAGGAGTGTAAATGTGATTGAGTTAACATGATTTGATTTAAAACAGGTTTCGTTAGATAAATTACCAGTAAACTCACTTGATTATTGGCTCTATTTGCAAGTAGGTACTCTCGATGACTCAGGCATTATCACAACAATTATCGCAACACTTAGCGCAAAAGGTATTGCATTTCGCACCTCAGGTTAGTCGCCGCTCGCTCAGTGTCATGCCAGAAACATTAAAAATAGCCGCGATCAATACACTGCTTAATCGAGTGTTAGCTGAACAATTGCAGTCAGATGAACTCGATTTTCTCAAACACAAGTGGGTGGGGATTTGTGTTGATGATATTGGTTTACGTTTTGAGGTGGGGATTGCTCAACAATTACAAGTACGATCGTTTACTCAGCCTGATGTGACTTTAAGTGCCAATGTGCCGGAATTGATATTAGTGGCCGCGGGGATAGAAGATCCTGATACCTTATTTTTTCAACGTAAATTACGTATAGAAGGGGATACTGAGTTAGGGTTACAAGTTAAAAATCTATTGTTATCTATTGAATTAGATAACTTACCCAAACCCGCTCAGATCGGCATCGAGCAACTGGCAAAAATGCTCCACATGTTAAGACCCAGTGAATAGTTTTGCTTGTTTGACCATGAAAAACGGCGTATTTTGCGCCGTTTTGCCGATGCTAGGAACATAAGATTAGATGCTCAATATTAGCGAATCAAGATGAGATACAAGCGCAAATCCTGACGTTATCATTTAACCGTGAGTAGAGTAGAGTACAGTAGATTCAATCAGTGATCGATCTTATCGCGCTATAGGCGTTAGTTTAAAGTAATGCGCTTAATGGCGCGAATTAACCTACAAGCTGGCGTGGATAAGTGCAGCATGCGTATAGTTCTCTATCGTGGTAGTCAGTGCTATAAACCGTTCCCGCTAGCTTGTATCCTATTAGTCTTGCGCACATCACCTATATGCTTTTTAGCTCTTTATGACATAAAAAATCCGCTAAACCAGGTTTAGCGGATTTTAATGTTATGACGCATGACGTCATGGATTGCGAGCGCTAGGCTATTGCTAGTGTTCGACTATTACGACAGTTATTCAGTAGGTTGAGTCACGATATTGTGGTCTAAAGTGACCGCTGTTTGTGACATTAATCTGCCGTTAATCGTTGCATCTGTGTTTATGCTGATGCCTTTTTCAGCTAAAATAACTCCTTCAAAATGCGCTGTGGTGTCAAGTGAGACTCCCGCACTTCCGCCAACCTGCCAGAAGATATTTTTTGCTTGAGCGCCACCTTGTAAATTAATACGACTGGCTGCTGCTTGAGTAAGGTCACCTGCTATTTGGAAAATCCACACGTCGTTGGCACTGCCAGAAACAGCAATGTCAGTCGAAATCAACACACCTGAACTCCACTTATATAAACCTGGCTCTAGTGTCATGCCACTGATATCACCAGCGCCTAGTTCGGTATAGTCAGGTAAGGTTCTGCCAGCTGCATCGTTATAGGCTGTGCCCATATCAAGTACTGCGTTGGCCACTAGGGTGTTATCTTCTGCTGCGCCAGCAAAACAAGTAATTGCACCGCTGCCCGTATAAGCAGCATCAGCACCATAAATAGTCCCGCTGATTTCATCACAAAACACGTTATCCATCGCTGCAGCTGTTATTGGGCTTGAACCTATATTGCCTGTAATAGCAGACGCTGGAATATTGGTGATTCCAGTCTTAGTCAGAATAGCAAAATCACCCGAAGTGTTTAACTTCACTGGTTCAGGCCCCATAGCGGCAACATCACTGGTGGTAAAGCTCCAGCTGAAATTAGCTGCCAATAAATTTGCCGGCATCGCTAAATCGCTAATAGCCGTGGTCAGAGTTGCGGTATAAAGTGTATTGGCCGCTAAATTATCGTCTGGATTAAACGTTGCGCTTGTGCCTTGAACACTAATAACACCAGCGACAAGATTTGTCCCGTCACTTAGGGTAAAGCTAGTACCGTTTAGCGTATTAGGAGCAAGTGCTTCACTAAACTCAGCAGTCACATTTCTATTTAAGGCAAAGCTCTGTGCGAGATCTGCTGGGGAGTTTGATACTACCTGTGGGGCAATAACATCGGGTAATGCAGAGGTCGTAAATGACCAACTAAAACCACTGGCAAGCGCTATGCCTGCCGTATTTGTGACTTCAGTGGTGATAGATGCTTGATACAGAGTGTTATGGGTAAAATCACTGTTTGGAGCAAATACGGCGGTATGACTTGTTTCATCATAAGAAACTGTGCCTAACACGGCGGCTTGATTCGGAGCCATTAAGGTAAAGCTGACATCGTTAATCGTCTGCTCGTTCATCGCTTCGCCGAAGGTTGCGGTGATTTGTTGATTGATCGCCACATCGATAGCAAGATCACTTGGGTTACTGGCATTAATAGTCGGCACAATGGCCGAGTCAGTATTATTGTCACTATTACAACCAGCGATTAAGGTAAGCAACAATATGCTGCCAGCCCATATTGGCGGGGTAAAATTATTTTTTCGTATATGCATTGTTATATCCTTGAAAAACTTAAGATCACATTACAAAGAATGTTGCGTCATATTGTCGGTTATTAAACCGATAAATGGATTTGTCTTTGCTGCTTGGAGGGGCTATGTTTGGCCCACACATTGATGGGCATTGTTAGCAAACATGTGAACGGTAAAATGGCTTATAAGCGAAAACCTTTCACTAATAAGTACCTAAAAAACACAATAGTGAGGTGTTTTTTAGGTCATAGGGAAACAAGCTGTCTGTCTCCCTCTTTTGGTCCTAAGTGTTAATGTGAATGTCAGTAGAGAGTGGCACTATGGTGCTTTGCTTATGGCATTTGCGTCTAGCGTTACCTGATCAGTGACCGCAAACAATCGACCTGTAACGCTTGCTCCAGTCAATACATTCACTTCTGACCAAGCGAAAACATTGCCAGAGAATTTGGTATTAGTGCCGATAACTGTCTTTCCAGCGGTTCTCCAATAGACGTTCTTTGCTTGTGCGCCATTAATAAGCACAATATCGCCACCTGGAGCACCAGAAGTTAGGTTTCCGCCTATGGTGAAGATGAACACAGAGTCAGGGTCTCCTTCGCCATCAAGAGTGAGAGTACCTGTTTGCAGGGTCACATCGGCTGCGGTTTTATACACACCACGAGTCAGAGTCAGATTGCCCAATTCAATAGGGCAAATCTGGGTTGCCGCATTTGGGTTTGGATCTGCCGCGAGGAAATTATAGGCAATACCAAGATCTGTTCTGGACTGGTTAATAAATGCAACCATAGAGGCATAAGGCACCGGTACAACATAAGGTGGTGTGCTATCGTCGCCAGCATAAGACAAGCCATTGGTTAATTCGTCAAATTCGCCAGCATTAACGCCTGCGGTAAATCCTGCGTAATAAGAACGTGCCTGGTCAAGAATACCTAAATCACCATCGACAATGGCAGAACCACTTGTCGTCGTAATAGCTTGTGAGGCAAGCATGACAAAACGTGCCACTTCACCCAATTCAGGTGCTAATGGGTTATTGGGCAGAGCTGCAGTAACATTAAGTGTTGTATCCGCAAAGACGCCAATTAGTGTTGCTTGAATCACTGATGAGCCTACTTCAATAGCTGTCGCACGCCCACTATTTAGCTGTTCATTGGGATTTAATGTAGCAACCTGTGTATCTGCTGAAGACCACATTACCGTCGATGTGATATCTGTTGTACTACCGTCTGAATAATGACCAATAGCAACAAAGTTTTGGCTTGAGTTCTTAACAATACTTGGATTAACAGGTGTTATATCAATTGAATTCAAGGTGGCATCGGTAACGGTTAAATTAGTACTGTCTGATTGTGCTCCTGAAGTTGCGGTAATAAGTGATGAGCCAGCCACCTTGCCATTGGCAAGACCATTGACATCAATTGTAGCAACCAAGGTATCTGTAGATGACCAAGTAACCGAGGTAGAAATATCTGCTACAGATCCATCAGAATAAGTTCCAGTTGCCGCAAACTGCTTGTTCATACCTTTAACAAGGCTTGGATTGGTTGGCGATACCACAATTGAACTTAATACGGCGCTAGTAATGGTCATGTTTGTACTACCGGAGATCCCTCCAGCGCTTGCGTTGATAAGTGATGAGCCAGTGCTAATTCCATTTGCAAGACCGGTATTATTTACTGTAGCCACTAAGGTATCTGCTGATGACCAAGTTACAGCGTTCGTAATATTTGCTAGCGACCCATCAGAATAAGTGCCGGTAGCGGTGAGCTGTTTATTCGAATCTTTAGCTATAGTGGGATTACCTGGTGTTACTGCAATTGACGTCAAACTTGTATCTGTGATTGTTACGTTAGTGGTGGCTGACAGCGCAGCCGATGTCGCGGTAATAATTGTAGGACCCGAAGCAATACCACTGACAATACCACCGGCATTCACAGTGGCAATTAGGGTGTCTGAAGATGACCAAATAGCTGAGCTGGTCATATCAACCGAGATACCATCTGAGTAAATACCAGTAGCAGTCAACTGCAGGGTATTACCTTTAGGTATATGTGGGTTGGCTGGTGTTAACATGATTGACGTTAAAGTGGCGTCGGTAACTGTCAGCAATGAGGTTGCTGATTGAGCTTGAAAATCTGCCGTAATAACAGATGAACCTATACTCACTCCTTTAGCAGCCCCACCGGTATTCATTGTGGCAACCAGTGTGTCCGCAGATGACCAGCTTGCTGAAGCACTTATATCCACTGATGTACCATCAGAATAAGTACCGATAGCAGTAAACTGTTGGGTCATGCCTTTGGCAATACTTGGTTCAACGGGCGTTAACGCTATTGAGCTCAAAATAGCATCTGTGATGTTGAGCTCAGTCGTTATTTCATCAGATCCTAAAGATGCGCTAATAACTGCAGAACCAATAGCAACGCCACTAGCAAGGCCACTAGCATTTATGGTAGCAACTAGCGTATTCGCCGAGGCCCACGTTACTGAAGTGGTCACATCTGGCGAAGTACCATCCGAATAAGTACCCGTAACAGCAAATTGTTTGCTCAACCCCTTAGCTACGCTGGGGTTAGTTGGTGTGATAGCCAAAGCCGTTAAGGTCGCATCCGTGATGGTTAGCGTGGCCGTTGCGGATTGCTCGTTTGATAATGAGTCGATAATGGATGCTGTGATAGTAGAGGAACCAGGGATAACTCCCATGGCTATACCACTGGTATTAATAGTGGCAACTGCTGAGTCATCAGATGACCACGTTACCGAGTTGGTGATATCAGACGACGTGCCATCTGAATAGGTGCCTATGGCTGTAAACTGTTGCTTCAAGCCCAATGGCATGCTTGAGTCTGCAGGGGTAACAGCAATGGCTGTAAGTAACACCCCATTATTGTTGTTATCGTTGCTGCTATCGCCATTACACCCAGCTAAAAGGATAAGTCCTAATAGCATGGTGAATACGAGATAAGTCTTTTTTAGGGAACTATTCATTCTCTTCTTCCTAATGATTTTATTAAATTGCGTTAATTTACCTTTTCTACATCAGCAAAAAACGGCTGCGATTCTTGTTAGCCATGAGTGCTGATAACTCAGTGAGATTTTCTTGTTATGCGATATCCACGAATTGAAAAATCTGAGTACTGGTCCGAGTAAGATTTCGAGAACACTAATAACCTAAATTGCAAATATCGTACCGAAAGTGTTTTTTTGTTAAAAAATTAATTTAGTATATTATTAACAATGAGTTAATTTTATTTTTTTTAATTATCAATATTGCTACGGCCTCAATATATGAAAGAAATGTAATATGTTGAGGGTATTTCTGTTATAGGCGGTATTATGGTGCGGTATATGTGGCGGTTGTAAGACAAGCGCTACCGATACTCAAGTAGGGCGGCAGCGATATTCCCGTCTTAAATACCAGATAACGATACCTACGCGGCAGATTTTGTCTCTGGGCCAACATGTCGACCCCGTCAAAACCATTGGATGGTTATAGAGGTTAGTAATGAAAGGTGATGATACAAAACGTGCCCAGGCTGACGAGATTACAAGCTTATCAAGCTTTATTAAAGGGGAGGGTATCAATCTGTTCGAAGCCGTGATTGAAGAGAGCAGCGAACGCAGACATGCTGAAGAGGCATTGCTAAATGCGGGTGCCTTGCAGCGAGCTATTTTTAATAGCGCTAACTTCTCTTGTATTGCTACTGATGCTAAAGGGGTTATCCAAATTTTTAATGTTGGCGCCGAGCGGATGCTAGGTTATTCAGCCATCGAAGTAGTGGACAACATTACCCCTGCCGAGATATCCGATCCCCAGGAAATCATCGCCCGCGCCAAGGCGCTTTCTATAGAACTCTGCACGCCAATAGAACCTGGTTTCGACGCGCTGGTGTTTAAGGCGTCACGCGGTATTGAAGACATTTACCAATTAACTTATATCCGTAAGGATGGTAGTCGCTTTCCAGCTGTTGTATCGGTTACAGCACTTCGCGACGACCAAGGTATCATCATAGGTTATCTTTTGATTGGCACAGATAACAGTGTTGGCAAGCAGGCAGAAGAAGCTTTGCTCAAAGCTGGTGCACTGCAGAAAGCCATTTTTAACAGTGCTAATTTTTCCAGTATTGCTACCGATGCTCATGGTGTTATTCAGATATTTAATGTGGGTGCCGAGCGAATGCTGGGTTATACCGCTGACGAGGTGATGAACAAGATCACCCCAGCAGATATTTCCGACCCCAAAGAAGTCATCGAGCGCGCGCAAGAGCTCAGTATTGAACTGGACACAGCAATTACACCTGGTTTCGATGCGCTAGTATTTAAGGCTCGGCGCGGTATTGAGGATATCTACGAGCTGACTTACATACGTAAAGATGGCAGCCGCTTCCCAGCAGTAGTGTCCGTCACGGCATTGCGTGATGAGCGCCAGGCTATCATAGGCTATTTGTTAATAGGAACCGATAATACCGCGCGTAAGCGTATCGAAGAAGAACAGAAAGAACTTAGTCGGCGCCTGCAAGATCAACATTTCTATACTCGTAACCTGATTGAATCCAACATTGATGCGCTGACGACCACTGATCCGTCCGGCATCATTACCGATGTCAATAAACAAATGGAAGAGCTTACAGGTAACCAGCGTGATTCCCTTATCGGCACCCCATTCAAAGATTACTTCACCGATCCTGAGTTTGCCGCGGCTGGTATAAAAAGGGTGTTGAGTGAAAAGATAATCTCAGATTATGAATTGACCGCCCGCAACAAGAGCGGCAAAGAAACCGTAGTGTCCATTAATGCGGCCACCTTTTATCACCGAGACAATAAATTACAGGGGATTTTTTATGGCGCCCGCGATGTCACTGAGCGTAATCGCCTAAATCAAAAACTGCTGGAAAAGAACATCGAACTGGAAAATGCTAAAGCTGTGGCTGAGAAAGCCAATCTTGCCAAATCGGATTTTCTTTCCAGTATGAGCCATGAACTTCGTACCCCACTGGGGGCTATTCTAGGTTTTGCACAGCTTATGGAATCAAGTACTCCCGCGCCACTGCCCGCTCAGAAACGCAGCATTACTCAGATCCTCAAAGCCGGATGGTATTTGTTGGAGCTTATCAATGAAATTCTGGATCTAGCGCTAATCGAATCAGGCAAGCTGCCTATGTCAGTGGAAGTGGTTTCGCTGTCCGAAGTCATGCAAGAGTGTGTGTTGATGAGTGAGCCACAAGCTAAAATTCATGACATCAACGTCATCTTTAACCGATCTACGACCAAAGATTTTCTTCACGTCGATAGGACCCGGCTAAAGCAGGTGATTATTAATCTGCTTTCCAATGCAATTAAATACAACCGAAAGGGTGGAAGCGTGATATTGGAGCACAGTCAAAGCAGCGATGATATGGTGCGGTTCAGTGTTCGAGATACAGGTGAAGGATTATCAGCTGAGCAACTCGGGCAACTTTTTCAACCTTTTAACCGCCTCGGTCAAGAAGCCAATAATCAACAAGGTACAGGAATAGGCCTGGTGGTGAGTAAGCGTCTGGTTGAATCGATGGGGGGGAGCATTGGCGTGCAAAGTACCGTTGGCGTTGGGAGTGTCTTCTGGTTTGAACTACAGCGAACCGACGAACCGGTATCTAAGCTTGCTGACAGCGCAATAATGGTCACCAAAGCGCTACAATATAAAGACCCTGAGCATTTGCAAACCTTACTGTATGTTGAAGATAATCCTGCTAATTTGATGCTTGTTGAGAACATTATTTCTCGTCGACCTAATCTGCGTTTTCTCAGTGCTGCCGATGCGATTCAAGGTATTGAAATGGCACATACCCATCAGCCGGATATTATTTTGATGGACATTAATCTACCGGGAATTAGCGGTTTAGTTGCATTGAAAATTCTCAGGGAAAGTCCGATAACAGCATCTATACCCGTGGTCGCTCTCAGTGCAAATGCTATTCCCCGAGACATTAAGAAAGGTCTGGATGCCGGCTTCTTTCATTATCTAACTAAACCACTGCGGATCAATGAATTTCTGAAGACTGTCGACATAGCGCTTGAGCATGCCAATAAGTCTGCTGTAATCGCTGATGATGAGGCAAAATAATGAAAATTACTGCAAGCGATATACTCAACGCTAAGATTTTGATTGTCGATGATCAAGAGCCTAATGTGCTTCTGTTGGAGCAATTATTACTTGATAGCGGTTATACCCAGGTAACGACAAGCATGGATCCTTTAGTTGTTTGCGACCTCAACCGGATTAATCGCTATGATGTGATTTTGCTTGATTTACAGATGCCAAAAATGGATGGATTCGAGGTTATGGCTGCGCTTAAGGCAGACCATAGCATGGATTATTTACCAGTGCTGGTGCTCACTGCCCAACCCAATCATAAACTGCAGGCATTACAAGCGGGGGCCAAGGATTTTATTAGCAAGCCCTTTGACTTGGTCGAGGTGAAAACCCGTATTCATAATATGTTGGAAGTGAGTTTACTGTATAAAAAATTGGCAAAAAATAACCTCTCTTTGGAAGACACTGTACAAAAGCGTACGCTAGAGTTGACCAAGACTAACTTGCTACTCGGGCAGGAAATTGATGAACGTAAAAAGGCTGAAGCGTCACTGAGAGAGACTTACATACAAATAAAGCAATTAAAGGACAAGCTTCAGGCCGAAAATATTTATCTTCAAAAGGAAGTTGCGCGGCAGTTTAATTTTGACGAAATAATCGGTAATAGCAAACTGCTGTCGCAGGTCTTTCAGAACGTTGAGCAAGTTGCTCCAATGGATGCCACAGTATTGCTGCTCGGTGAGACTGGCACTGGCAAAGGGGTTGTTGCCCGTGCTATCCATAGCCGCAGTTCGCGAAAAACGCGTCCGTTGATCACAGTAGACTGCACCACTTTACCTGCGAGTCTGATAGAGAGCGAATTGTTTGGCCGTGAGCGGGGAGCTTTCACCGGTTCAGACAGCAAACAGATAGGCCGTTTTGAGCTGGCTGATGGTGGCACCTTGTTCTTAGATGAAATTGGTGAAATGCCGCTAGAGATGCAAGCTAAACTACTGAGAATTATTCAAGATGGAGAATTTGAACGGCTAGGCAGTCCGCGTACTATAAAGGTGGATGTGAGAATTATTGCCGCGACTAATCGCAACTTGATTGAGGAAGTGCGTAATGGCAAATTTCGTGAAGATCTCTATTACCGCTTGAACGTATTCCCAATCACTTTGCCGCCTTTAAGACAACGTAAAGAAGATATCCCGCTGTTGGTTAATCATTTTGTGATTAAATTTAACAAAAAAATAGGTAAGTTGATTGACACTATCAGCCAAGAAGCTCATCAAGCCTTACTGCAACATCAATGGCCTGGCAATGTGCGAGAGTTGGAGAGTGCTATTGAACGAGCCGTTATCCTTAGCGAAGGAAATACACTGCAGATCTTAGGTCGCTTTGATAATTTTGAAAAACGAGTGCCCAGTGATGATGCTTCGATAAAGGGCTTGGTTGAGCTGGAATGTGAACATATCGCTAAAGTATTGCAGCAGACAGGTTGGCGAATTGAAGGCCATAAAGGCGCAGCACTACTTCTTGGACTTAACCCCAGCACCTTGCGCGCCAGAATGCGCAAATATGGCATCATACGCCAGTCAAATTAGCTGGCTGATAACATAAGTGAGCCATAAGCTGAACTATGGCGATGCCATTAATAAGCCAAAAAGAGACAGTGTTGGGGGTTGTTAACCGCAACAATATGACCTAATTAATCAGTAGCCGTGATAAAAAGCTGAGGATTACACCCCCCTCTCAATCGATAAAGAGTTGCGGCAGTTAGTGACAATTTTGCTAAAGCGGGTGCAGTGTGATTATTTAAGTGTCACCAAAGTAGGTATAATCTCGATATACCTTGTTATTACGCAGCATTAACTCTACTGTTAATAAGATATTTACATTCGCTCAATCAAAGGAAATCCAATGAAAAAAGTTCTTGCAGTCGCCACAGTAATGTTAGCTTATTTGACTTGTATTTCGACCACCTACGCTGGGGTTATTTCCTCAGAGCAGGTTATCGTTCAGCAGAAAAATATTTATAATAAACAACAAGTCATTGCAATGCTCAGTAACGTTGACGTTCAAAATAAACTGGTAGCACTTGGCGTTAGTATGGAGGATGCAGAAATGCGGATCGCCAGCATGACAGATCAGGAATTAAACCAATTAAACACCCAAATGAATGATATGCCTGCGGCTGCTGGTGGCGTAGTAGGAGTTGTGGTCACTGTATTAGTGGTGTTAGTGGTACTCGATTTGGTGGGCGTTACCGATGTGTTTTCCTTTATTAGGCCCATTAACTAGGTCGTATTTTCAAGTATGAGTCATATAAGCAGGTTTACAAAAGCCGTTGGTATTACTGGCTTTTGTTTATTTCTCAGTGGCTGTTTATCGGTTCCGCCCCAGACAGCCATGTTATTAGCTAATCCGCCCGATATTTCCCTTAAACATCAAATTACTGGGGTTCCTTTTTATCCTCAAGAGGATTACTTCTGTGGTCCTACAACACTCTCAGAAGTGTTCAATTTTTATGGGCTAACCAAAACACCTCAGCAAATAGCACCAGCACTGTTTATTCCTGATTTACATGGCAGCTTGCAAATTGAAATGGTGGCCGCAGCCCGTCAACAGGGGCTGCTTGCTTATGCTGAATCAGGCAACTTGACCCAACTACTGTCTTTGGTCAGTGAAAACATTCCGGTCATAGTGCTACAAAATTTATCAACCTCATGGTATCCCATGTGGCATTACGCAGTGGTAACAGGCTATGACCTTGATAATCAGCAGGTCGTGCTCCATTCTGGCAGCCATAAAAACCGTATCGCGGAACTTAAAGTATTTGAACGCACCTGGTTGCGAGGCCAATATTGGTTATTGGCTGTTGTGCCGCCGGATATCAAGAGTTCACATTTCGACCGGTTTATTTACGCCAGCGCCGCCCAAGATTTGCTCAGCGTTGGCGAAAGTACTGCCGGCATAAATGCGCTTGAAAATGCCACCAGACAATGGCCTGACTATTGGCTAAGCTATTTTTTGCTTGGAAATTATTATTTAGCAATAGATAACGCCAAGGCTACTTTTTGGTATCAACAGGGATTAAATTATAGCGCGCAACAGCCTGAGCAACAGGGCGCTTATTTAAATAATTACGCTTACAGTTTGTCTGTGTCTGGTTGTAAACAGAGGGCAATGGAGATGATCAAAAAAGCACTTCAATTACAACCCGAAGATAGCAACATACTCAACACACAAAATGACATAGAAAAAATGTCCGATAATGCAAGTTGTACCACAGATTAAGCTCGCTCAATTAGTCTGATACTATTTTAATGTAATGATTTTAGAACAGAGCAAATAAACACATAAATAAAGATAACAAAATGAAATTTATCATCTTTTTTAATTTACTCAGAAGGTGAGTCAGTCTTTATGATTGCAATGATTTTTGAGCATGACTTATGCCGCTAAATGACTCAAAGTGAATGAGCGCCAATCGGCGCTCATTCACTTTATGCTGACTACTGTATGACTAACATGCGTTGTCAGTGTTAATTGGGCGACTTACCCGTGAGCCTAGCATATTTGATCAGCAGCTCGTCTTGCGACTCTTTATGTTCTGGGTCGGGATCGATGCAATCAATCGGGCAAACTGACACACAGGTCGGTTTGTCGTAATGGCCCACACATTCAGTACACAATCCGGGATCAATTTCATATACCTCTTCACCCATAGTGATGGCCTCATTAGGGCATTCAGGTTCACACATATCACAATTGATACAGCTATCGTCAATGATTAATGCCATAAAACCTCAGGTTAAACAGATTGATGAGGGTTTCGAGTATCCATCCCCTCAGGTAAATTACGCATTAGCATGGCTTTGTCGATGTTAATATCTGCTGGCAGCGCGAGAAACACAAAATGTCCTGAGCCTAAAGCGGAATCGATAGATTCACCTTTGCGATTCAGTAATGCTTCAATAGTGATAACAAAATTACCTTCAGTTGTCATTATTTCAACGCTGTCGCCGACAGAGAATTTATTTTTGACGTCTATTTCAGCTAACCCTTGTGGATTTCGTTTGCCAGTAAATTCACCAGCAAATTGCTGACTATCACTTACAGAATGACCATATTGGTAATTTTGATATTCATCATGAACATGACGACGTAAAAAACCTTCGGTATAGCCGCGATGCGCTAAGCCTTCAAGGTTGTTCATTAAAGTGCGATCAAAGTCTTTACCCGCAGCAGCATCTTCAATGGCCTGACGATAAAGTTGGGCAGTGCGCGCAACATAATAAAAAGATTTGGTACGACCTTCAATTTTTAATGAATCAATGCCCATTCTGGTTAAACGATCCACATGTTGAATAGCGCGTAAATCTTTTGAGTTCATAATGTAAGTGCCATGTTCATCTTCAAACGCTGGCATATATTCGCCAGGGCGACCGGCTTCTTGTAATAAAACAATCTCACTACTGGGTTGACCCGAACCTAAGGTTGGGGTTTCAAACTGAACTGTGGGGGTCACAGGGATGATATCTCCGCTCTCAGTTTGTTGTGCTTGGTGAACATCATATTTCCAGCGACATGCATTAGTGCAGGTTCCCTGATTAGGATCGCGTTTATTCATATAACCAGACAATAAACAACGGCCTGAATATGCCATACACAATGCGCCATGAACAAACACTTCTAATTCTATATCTGGACACCGCTGACGAATTTCTTCAATTTCATCAAGTGACAATTCACGCGATAATATGACTCGCTTAATCCCTTGCTGTTGCCAGAATTTGACCGACGCCCAGTTAATGGCGTTTGCTTGAACTGATAAGTGAACTACTTGTTCAGGGAACGCTTCGCGTACCATCATAATAAGCCCCGGATCTGACATGATCACCGCATCGGGTTTCATTGCAATCACAGGTTCCATGTCTTTAATATAGGTTTTGAGTTTGGCATTGTGCGGCGCAATATTACTCACCACATACAATTTTTTCCCTAGGGCATGAGCTTCTTCAATACCTGAAGCAAGGTTCTCCATTTTGAAATCATTATTTCTGACTCGTAAACTGTAACGAGGTTGGCCTGCATAAACAGCATCGGCACCATAAGCAAAGGCGTAACGCATATTTTTAAGCGTACCAGCGGGAGATAATAATTCAGGTTTAAACATGGTTTTACTCGACCTAGTTAAATAGTGTATGACTCAAGGGCCGAAGCTTACTTAAGGATATTAGCGGGGACAAATATAGCCTTAGAATTTGTGAGGTCGGTTGTATTTTACAACTACTAATCTGGTTACCGAGCGACAAAGCTTAACGGAACGATATAATTAATTGGCTTCTCGTTAGTTGAGTAATCGCAAATGTTATCGCTTTGGGTATATAATCCAACATCAGTGGCTATTTATTTATGGAGACCTCATGTCTACGGAACATCAACTCTTGGTTGGACTATTAAAAAAGCTTAAAGATGATGCTTTAGTTTTACCAACACTGCCCGAAGTGGCCATGCGTGTTCAAGAAGTCGTGTCTCGTCAAGATTCAAGCCTCAAGCAAGTTGCTGACATTATTGGTCAAGATGCCGCTATTTCAGCGCGCATTATCAAAGTTGCCAACAGTGCTTTATATTCTCGTGGTAACAAAGCTGAAAATATTAATGCCGCTGTGAGTCGTATTGGTTTAGTACAAATTAAATCTATTACCACATCTGTTGCCATGGAGCAGTTATTTATCTCCACTAACGAAATGGTGTGGGAGGTGATGGATGAAGTATGGAAAACCTCTATTGAAGTGACAGCTTCCTCCGGTGCCATGTTAGAGATGTACAATAAACGTCACCCGAGTAAAAAATTAGACCGTGATACGCTTACTCTAGCTGGTTTAGTGCATAATATTGGTGCATTACCAGTATTAACCGAAGCGGAAGTTCATCCTGAGTTATTTAGCCGAATTGATGATTTACGCAGTTTAGTGCGTAAAATGCAGGGCCCTATTGGTCGCGCCGTATTAAAAACATGGGATTTTGCCCCTGAGGTAATGGAAGTGGTCGAACGATGGGCTGATCTTCATTACATGCCTGAAAAAGTATCTTATCTCGACTTTATCCGTTCGGCTGCATTTTACACGGGTGAACTGCGTGCCGGTGAAGAATTAGCTGAAAGATTGGGCGTCTTTGCACAAAGAGGCTTGCCTGTTACTGCAGAAGATCTTGCCAGTGATGAGTTCATTGATATGTATCATTCAATTAAGCAAAGTTACGAATAGTAGTATGTTGTGCTTATTTCACTGATATTATCAAATGAGTCAAACACAGATGATTAATATTAGTGATGTATTTTTGCGTTGAATACTGTGATGATTAAAATTGCAACATGATGAAGACTTAATGAATTACTTTTTGATAACGATGTTATGTATTATGGCGATCTTGCTGTGTAGCGTTGCACTTCTCTATTGGCGTCAGCATCGTTTTATTCAACAATTGACTCATTCGTTGCAATTACAATTACTTAATCAAGATTCATTCAACGTAGACTCAGCTTCAACTTCAACCTCATTAAAACCGCTCATTAACGTTCTTCACGACTTACATCAATCAAGCATCTTTAGTACCGAACGAGATAAGTTAACTGGCTTAGCTAACCGTGTCGGTTTTAAACGTAAAATGTTGTCTAAAATGCCCATGTCAGACGGCATGTTAGTGCTGATAGATATTCGACAATTTCGGTTTGTGAACGATTTGTTTGGTTTTTTATTTGGCGACAAATTTCTTAAAGCGTTTGCGAAGCGGATCGATAACCTTAATTGCAAAGCACAGTTTATCGCTCGAATGAACGGAAATGAGTTTCTATTGTTTTTTCACCAAAAATTGACAGTTGAGCAACTGCTTGAAATCAAAAGTGAATTACAAAAACCGTTTGAAATTGAACAGCAACCCATCAGTATCAAAATACAATTGGGTGTATTGTCATTAAGTGAACATCATGCCGAGGTCAGTTTGATGCTGCGCCGCTTAGATTTGGCATTAAAAAAAGCCAAAACATTAAAGCAAGCCATGGCATTTTATGATCAAGATGATGATAAAGCCCAATACAGAGAATTATTAATTATCAATGGCTTGCCTAAAGGGTTAAAGCAAAATCAGCTGTTTATGGTATTCCAACCCAAGTTAGATTTAAAAAGTGGTCACTGTAAGCAGGTTGAAGCGTTAATTCGTTGGCAGCATGACAGTTTGGGATTAATTTCGCCTAATGAGTTTATTCCATTAGCAGAACAAACTGGAATGATTAATATTTTGAGTACTTGGGTGTTAGATAACGTGCTAGCTCAACAAGTTAAATGGCGCAACACAGGGGTTTACGTTAATGTCGCCATTAATTTATCTTCTACTGATTTAGATAATCCCAATCTTGCCGCTGATGTTGCAAGTAAATTAGCTCAATATCTGGTGCCAGCCGAATCGATTACGATTGAAATCACTGAAAGTGTTTTAATGAAATCACTGGCACAAACCATTGTGACCTTAAATCAATTACGCGATATTGGGGTTAAACTTGCGATTGATGACTTTGGTACTGGCCACTCTTCTTTGGCTTATTTGCGTCATTTACCCGTTGATGAAGTGAAAATAGATAAAGCCTTTTTAGATGAGTTTGAAACTTCACCAGCGGCAAAGCAAATTGTTAAGACGAGTATCGATCTCGCTAAAAATCTGGGTTTTGAAGTGACGGTTGAAGGTGTTGAATCTAAGACAGTATTGGAAGCATTACATCATTTTGGGGTGGATACCATTCAAGGTGATTATTTTGCTAAACCTTTTACTGCCAGTGAGTTTGAGCACATATATCCGCAACTTAATTACCCACTCATCAGCTCTGCTCAAATTAACCAGCCATAAATTGTTATCCATAGCGCTAACGTCCTAAATCCTCTTGGATAGATGGGTTATTAATTCTGTCGGCATGGGCGCAAGTTGACGTTTCTGGTTCATACAGACCATTTCTATCGTTGCCGTTACTGCTGGTTTTTTCGCATTAGGTCGCCATATTTCCTGTTTCCACACTGTACGGTACTTACTTTCAAAATAAAATTGAGTACGTACATCAATAATATCAGCAAATTCAATGCCATCGTGACATAACATATCACTGCGATAAACAGCAAAACCCAATTGTTGTTGTTGCCAAAGTTGGCTGAGGATCTCTGCACCAATAACATGTTCACGAGCACGTTCGAAATACTTCAAAAAATTTGGATGATACACCACTCCTGAAAAGTCAGTATCTTCATAATAAATTTGTACTGAAAAAGAGTGCACTGGGCTGTATTGTTGTTGCGCAGGGACACGACTCATTACACTATGACCTTATGTTATTTACTGTGTTGCTATTAATCATTTAGGGGCAGAAGTAATTGCTGGTATTTACCCTGTTTTTTTAGTGCTATTAGTCCTTTGTCGAGTAACTCACTAAGGTGTTTTGATTGCGGATTAAGTTTAGAAAAAGCGACAAATATTTTACTGGTATGATTGTTAAATTTAGCTTGTATATCATTGTTAACTCCCATCCGCTTGATGTAAACGTCAGCAACAAGATCATACATGATAGCAGAGTCAATTCTGCCCACTAGTAACAAATTAGTTAATTGGCGTTGGCTATCTACAGTGATAACTTGGAGCTTTCGTTTTTCTACCAGTGTTGTGAATTCATCTCCATACTCATAGCCATTGATAATACCTATGGTGCTTTCGGTTGGCAGTTGCCATTTATTTTTTGCAACCGTAGGATAATCTTTGGCAAAGAAAAAAGAAGCCGTTATGGTAAAAAGAGGTTCATTACCGAAAACAAATCGGTCAATTGTACTTTGCTCTCTGGTAACATTAAATACGCCATCAACCGAGCCTCGTTCAGTCATAATTAATCCGCGAGCATAAGGGACTACAATAGTTGAGATGTTAACATCAACTTGCTCAAAAGCATGACGGATAATGTTGTGGGAAATACCTCGACCAAATTCATCAGCAAAGGGTGGCCAGCTATCTTCAGCGGCTAGCGTAATTGATAATGGTTGTGCCACGGTATTGTGTATAGAAAGGAAACTGACAATAGTCATTAATATTAAAAATAAGTAATGTATTAATAAGCCAGAATATTTTGGCAGTAAAATGCAATCAAAAAGTACATTTTTTTGATATGTTGACGACATATAATCCTTTATCGAACAGTCCTGTAATGGCAAGGCAATAATAGCACTTCTAGTAATAAAGTGATATTTCATGTTTTTCATCATCAGTCCATTCTGTGAACTTTTAGTGATTAAGCGCTTGTTATATAAGTTTTTCGATTATCGATAAGCGTAATCGGCACCCGTTACTGTATTCTTATATTCGATAAATTAGCCTGGCTTAAATCCATTTGATACTGACCAATATCATTGAAGTTAAACTGCATCGGTTTGTTAATTTATGCGGTTATTCTATTGTGTTAGAACTTATGCAGTGTTGCTGTAATGGACTACAGTTGTGTGGCGCTAAGTTGTGGCTAATGAGGTTTTTAGCACGCAAGGGTCACTTGGTATCGCTGATTGGCACAAGCTTACGTTTTATATTATCTAGATCAATAATGGTGCTTCGATAGCGGTAAATTGTTGGCATTGATCGGTTAAAGATTTTGCTGTGAGGCGCTCAACACTTAATACGTGGGTATAGCATGTGGTTGTTTGGTTTATCTTTTTGAGTAATAAATCAAAATCACCATCACCAGAGAGTAAAATAACTTCATCTACCGTGGGCGCTATCTCGAGCATATCGATGGTGATCCCCACATCCCAATCTCCTTTAGCCGAACCATCACTACGCTGAATATAGGGCTTAGTTTTTACGTTAAAGCCAATGTGTTTTAGCGCGTCTTGAAACTTTACCTGTCCATCATCAGCTGGCGCAATAGCATAAGCGATAGCATGAGAAATGTTCCCTCGTGCCGATAACTGCTTATACAAGGCTCGGTAATTAAACGAACGACCAAAACCTTGCTTACAGGTGTAATAAATATTTTGCACATCTACAAATACGGCAAGCGTTGTCATTATTACACCTGAAAAATTAAGGCTTTTGCGCTTGTTGAGCGGCAATAGCATTATTAAGTTGTTCTTCTACAAACCCAGGAGAGTGGGTTGACGAAGAAATAAGTCGGTACATTGCGGGGATCACTAATAAAGTTACCATGGTCGCAAATGCCATGCCAAAGAATATCACAGTTCCAACAGCAATACGGCTTTCACTCCCTGCGCCGGTAGAGACGATCAACGGTATTGCACCAATTAATGTGGTGAATGCCGTCATTAATATCGGCCGTAAACGACGTGCTGATGCATCAATAATGGCATTGTCCAGCGATAAGCCTCGATCGCGTAATTGATTGGCAAACTCGACAATTAAAATCCCGTTTTTAGTGACCATACCAATTAACATTATCATGCCTATTTGGCTGTAAATATTCATCCCTTGATGGGTAAGCACTAAACCTATAAAACCACCAAAAATGCCCATAGGAACGGTAAACATTACCACCGCTGGGTTGATGAAGCTTTCAAATTGAGCTGCCAATACTAGATAAGCAATCAGCAATGCTAAACCAAACACTATCATTACCCCGGATTGATTTTCTTTAAAATCTTTTGACTCACCTGTGTAAGCAATAGAGATATCGCTGGGTAGCAATGTTATTGCGCGTTGCTCTAAAAAGTCTAGCGCTTCCCCAAGGGTATAACCTTCACCTAAATTGGCTTTGATGGTGATCGATTTTTGTTTATTGGTATGACTCAATCTCTGTGGCGATGCGACTTCTTCAACATGAGTAACAGTATCAAGGGTAATGAGTTGGCCTCTGCTTGAACGGAAGTAAATCTTGCTAAGATCAGTGATGCTATTAAAGCTGTTTTCATCACCACGAAGGTAGACATCATACTCTTCACCGCGTTCGACAAACGTTGTCTCTTTGCGTCCACCTAGCATAATTTCTAATGTGGTGGAGATTTCTTCCACACTGATACCGAGTTCAGCAGCTCGCTGTTTATCAACAGTAACAACCAGTTCTGGGGTTGTTTCCGCATAATCTAAATCAGCCCCTGAAAGCATCGGACTTGCATCAGCCTCTTGTTGAAGCACTTGAGCCCATTTGAATAACTCCGAATAGTCAGAGCCTCCGAGCACAAACTGCACCGGTTCACTGGATTGACCTCTAAATCCTGGCAGCATAGGGCGTACCATCACATCGGGAATATCTTTTAAGGTTTGAGCGATTAATGCCAGTGCTTGTTTAATATTAGTGTCACGATCTTGCCAATCTTCCAGCTGGATGATGGCAAATCCTGTTTGGTCTCCGGCTCGACCACCAAATGCTGGTGCTTCAACACTGAATGATTTCACTACACCTTGACCTAACAGTGGCATCAATCTACTTTCAACAATATCCATGTTGGCGATCATACGATTATAACTGGTGCCTTCGGCGCCTTTAATAAACGCAAATAACACGCCGCGATCTTCTTGTGGTGACAGCTGTGAAGGGACTTGTTGCATCAGCATGTAGCTACCACCAATGCAAGCGATGATAATCAGCGGTGCTGCTATACGCCAGCGTAATGCCCATTTAACCAATCTACGATAACCTCGTTCCATACGGGCAAACCCATTATCGATAGCAATATTAAAACGATTTTTCTTCACATTGGCTTTTAAGAGTTTACTGCTCATTACTGGCGTTAGCGTTAGGGCGATAAGTGATGAAAACAGCACCGACATCGCCAGCATCACCGAAAACTCGGTAAACAGTAATCCAACCATGCCATCCATAAATGAAATAGGTAAAAACACCATTACCAAAACTAGTGTGGTGGAAATAACCGCAAAGCCAACCTCGCGCGTTCCCTTATAAGCAGCGAGGATCGGTTCTTCACCTTGCTCAATATGGTGGAAGATATTCTCAACGACTACGATAGCGTCATCAACCACCAGTCCAATAGCTAAAATCAGTGCCATTAGGGTTAATAAGTTAATTGAATAACCTAAGCTGTATGCCGCTATAAATGCAGCAATTAATGATACCGGAACCGTCACCGCAGGAATAAGCGTTGCGCGCACTTGTCCGATAAAAATGTACAACACCAGGATAACCAGTACACCAGTAATAAACAGGGTGTTGTATACCTCATTAATTGAGCGTGCAATAAACACGTTAGCATCATAATCAACAATCAGTTTTGTGCCTTCTGGCAGGAAACTCTGCACTTTATCGACTTCTTGTTGTACTCGCGTCGAGATGTCTAATGGATTGGCATCTGATTGTGGCACTATGCCGAGACTTAAGTTAACAATGCCGTTACTTTTAAAGGTCGAGTTTTCATTCTCTGCACCGACAAACACGCTCGCGACATCTTTAAGGTAAATCGGTGTGCCATCATCTGCGGTGTGAACCACTAGATAATTAAAGTCTTCTGGGCTGTAATAGAGTCGTTTCGTTCTGACTGACATGACGGTCGTGTCATTGCGAACTTCACCACCGGGTGTTTCAAGGTTTTCAGTATTCAATGCACTGATAATGTCGTTGGTGGTAACATTTCTACCGGCCATTAATTGCGGTTTTAGCTGCACATACATGACTTTGTATAAGCCACCAGAAATATTAACCGAGCTCACACCAGTAATTAAGCTAAATCTGTCTTCTAATACTCGCTGGGCGTAATCGGTCAGCTGAGTACGGTCCATATTTTCAGAGCTTAAGTTGACGTAAATTGATGGCTCACCCGTGCCATTATCTTTAGATACAATTGGATCGTTTGCTTCATCAGGTAAGCGACGTTGTGCTTTTGCTACGGCGTCACGGACGTCACTTACGCCTTCAGTTAAGTCCCAACCCAGCTCAAATTTGATTGAAATACGTGACATGCCATTTCGAGTCGTTGAGGTGATTTCATCAATACCACTAATACCTGTTAATTCATCTTCGAGATTTTTAGTGATTTTACTTTCCATTATCGTCGCCGATGCACCGCTATAAGTGGTCATCACTGTTACGACAGGATTTTGCACGTCGGGCATTTCTCTCACCGACAGTTTGGAGAAAGACACTAAACCAAATACGCACAGCAACAGACTTAATACAATCGCAACAACAGGGCGCTTAACAGCCGTATCACTTAGCCACATTATTTATGCTCCTGTTGCGCAGGAGACGTTTCCGATTGAGTCGCTAACTCTTTCACTTTGACACCATCACGCATGTTGACCAAGCCTTGAACTACGATGTGATCACCAATGTTGATACCAGACTCCAGTAAGACTTGGTCTTTAATTCTTGCGCCTAACATTACTTGTGTACGGGTGGCGATATTATGCTTATCGATCACGTAGACATACCGTTTTGTACCTGAATATTCAAGAGCTTGTACTGGCACTATTGGTGATGACACACTTGGAAATACTAGCGTAGCTGACATCATCATACCGGGCTTTAATTGACCCTTTTGATTATCAAACTGACTGCGAATGTTGAGGTTGAGTGTGGCTGAATTGACACGAGGGTCAATGGCGATAATTTTGCCTGTGAAGGTGGTTTTATTCCAAGCTCTACTGGTCGCCTTGACTGACATTCCCGTGCTGAGTTGTGATAAATAATGCTCTGGCACTTGTAAGTCCAACTGAAGCACAGACAAGTCATCAAGTGATAATAGAGACTCATTAATGGTAACCATTTTTCCGCGACTGAAATTGACTAGGCCGGTATTACCCGAAAAGGGCGCAGTTAATGTATGGTAGTCAAGGTCAGTTTTGGCTGATTCTAGTCGGGCAAAAGCGATATCAACAGTCGATTTTTGCGCTTCTATTTCAGTTTGGGTAATGGCGTTAACATGGATTAACTTGTTAAATTCGTTAAGCTTGCGAACTTCATCTTGATAATAAGCTTGGGCTTCGGTCACGCTGGCTTTAGCTTTACGGTTATCAAGCGTCAGTAATGCTTGCCCTTGCTTGACGTATTGATTGGATGTGACTTCTATATTATCTATTTTGCCTGCAACTTGCGGGGCTATCATTACTGAGTGAGTCGCGACAAGTTTTCCTATTAAGGTAATTGATTGTGAAAGCTCATGTTGTTCAACGATGGCTGTGATAACAGGCACAACTTTTTCTGCGTGCATAGCCTTGGGCGCGGCGTTAACTGTGTGAACAAATCCAACATATCCCATAATCAATATGGTAGTTGAAAAAAGATATTGGCTAAGTTTTTTGATCATCTGAGTACACATCTCTATAAACAATAATGGAAGGTGTCGTTGCGCGACGACATTGGCTAATGGCTAGCCGGTGATTGATGTTTGGGTATTGTAATTATTTTTGCTTAATTGAGCGTAAAGTAATGTAAATCTTTCGATTTTCTTTGTAACAAGGCGCATATGAAGCGAGGGGGGCAACAATTAATCGTCACAAAAAAGCCATATCAGTTGATATGGCTTTTATTTAAGTGTTGGTTTCATCGCTAGAGCAAGATCTTCATTATGCCTGCAATATAACCATTACTTATTAACGGGTTCATTTGTAAACTCTATGTTTTGTTTTTTATTTGCTGGGGCAACACCCATAAAATATTCGTAGCTGTTATCTGATGAGTTCTTTTTAGCATCATCGTCACTTAGCTTAATACTGGTTTGGTCAGAGAATAGAGTGTACTTAGCTTTGGTTTGTTGTACTGAAGGTTGGACTTGTTTAGGCGCCTGCTTAAGGATAACGTTTTTCACCTCAGCCGTGTCCATTTTAGGTTTGTTACTGACTTTTTGAGTAGAAGCAACCTCATTGAATTTGTAGTTAAATACTCCATTACCTTCAATGTTTTCGACACTTGATTTATCTTGATTTTGGTATGAAGCTAAAATGCCATGTTTACCTAAAGGGATCTCGTGAAACAGTTTTTTACCTGTACCCACCTTGGTGCCATTTACATACCAATCAGCTGGAACATTACTGATTAACGTCACCATCGCCGATACTAAACCTAGTTTTTCATTCAGTATAGTGTCGATTTTGTTGTTATATGAAGGTTTAAATTTCATCGCGACTTTATAGTGAAGATCGCCTTTCATATTCATGTTGGCATCAAGAACTTCATATGACAATAAAACACTTTTATCGTTTAAAAATGGTGATTCATTGCGAGTATTAGATAAAATGCTGCTTTTAGACTCTTTCAAACAATCTGCGATAGTTTGGTATTTTGAACATTCAGTAGAGCCATTGATATTGACTGGCAAAGTACTCGTTGATTTTGACAAGTCTGCGATTAAACGATTCGTGATATCGGTTTTAAGTTTAAATAATTGCTGACTTTTAGTTGTGCGTTTATTATTTATTACTTCATATTCAGACAGAATTTCGACTTTTTCAGTTTCCAGAAGTTTACTGTCTTGCTCTGCTTTAAGGGTCAGTTCATCGACTAGATTGACAGAGTCTTCAATTTTTTTATAGGTATCTGCAAGCGCTGTTTTGGCTCGAATGACCTTAGGTAATTCTGTAATCAACTCGTTGTATCGATTTTGTTCTGCAACAATCGTCTTCTTTATATTTTCTATGTCGTAGGCTTTTTTATTAAGCTGTGAGAACTTGTCGTTAACTGTGATCAGCAGAGTATCAATATCATATTGATCTTCAATCTTATTGAGGGTCTGCTTTTCTGACGAGGTAATGACTTCGAGTGCCGCAAATGAGTTGCTAGCGTATAAGCACAATAAAGCAAGGCTGATTGAACCGTATCTCACTGATATCTCCATTAAATTTCTCTTCAAGCTAGAACCATCGACACTCTGTAATGCGCTGAGTGTAATCAGCAAAGAGTAAAATAATCCATTAATATTTTATGATACTGAAGTTATTTTGGCTTTACAAACAGATTTAGTGCATTACTTACAATAAATTGACAGTTTTTTGACACATGTTGATATTTCTACAGAGCATTCTCAATAATAACCTTCCACATACGAGCTAATATAATAAAGCAGAGCTTAGGGCTCTGCTTTATTTGATATTTCTTTTTCAACACTATCACTCAAGTTTAACAATTGTTAACCATTTGTGTGCAAGTGTTTAGGTTACTTGTTTAAGCGCTTGTATTTTAATCGATGAGGTTCAACGACATCAGTTCCTAAGGTATTCTTTAACCAAGTTGAATACTCAGTATAATTGCCTTCATAGAAGTTCACTTTGCCTTCGTCTCGATAATCCAAAATATGAGTTGCAATGCGGTCGAGGAACCAACGGTCATGAGAAATAACCATTGCACACCCAGGAAACTCTAATAAGGCTTCTTCGAGAGCTCGCAATGTTTCGATGTCTAAATCGTTGGTGGGTTCATCGAGTAGCAATACGTTGCCACCAGCTTGCAATAATTTGGCTAAATGTACTCGGTTGCGCTCACCACCCGATAAGGTGCCGATGATTTTTTGCTGGTCGCCACCACGGAAGTTAAAGCGGCCAACATAAGCACGGCTCGATATCTCGGTGTTGTTGATACGCATAATATCGTGACCGCCAGATATCTCTTGCCAGACAGTATTTTTATCATTCATTGAATCGCGGAACTGATCTACTGAGGCGATTTGAACCGACTCACCGACAGAAATATCGCCACTGTCCGGTTGTTCATCACCTGAGATCATTTTGAACAAGGTTGATTTACCGGCACCGTTAGCACCAATAATACCGACAATTGCCCCTTTGGGGACTGTGAAGGTTAGGTCGTCAATTAGTACGCGGTCACCATATGACTTGGTTAAATTAGTCACTTCGATCACTTTATCACCAAGGCGTGGCCCTGGCGGAATGAACAACTCATTAGTTTCGTTACGTTTTTGATAATCGTTAGTGTTGAGTTCTTCAAAACGAGCCATACGGGCTTTGCCCTTAGACTGACGACCTTTGGCACCTTGTCTTACCCATTCTAGTTCTTTAGCAATGGTTTTTTGACGAGCGCTTTCGGTAGAAGACTCTTGCTGTAAACGGGCGTCTTTTTGCTCAAGCCAAGATGAGTAGTTGCCTTGCCATGGAATACCTTCACCGCGATCGAGCTCTAAAATCCAGCCTGCAGCATTATCTAAGAAATAGCGGTCATGGGTAATCGCCACGACTGTACCAGTATATTCTTGTAAAAAATGCTCTAGCCAAGCCACTGACTCAGCATCTAAGTGGTTGGTCGGTTCGTCAAGTAATAGCATTTCAGGCTTTTCAAGTAACAAGCGACAAATTGCGACACGTCGGCGTTCACCACCAGAAAGTACAGCTATTTTTTCATCCCAATCGGGGAGGCGTAACGCATTTGCTGCACGTTCCAGAATATGATCAATATTGTGAGCATCTTGAGATTGGATAATAGCTTCTAGTTGACCTTGCTCTTTAGCGAGGGCATCAAAATCAGCATCGGGCTCAGCATAAGCCGCATAAACCTCATCTAAACGGGTTAGGGCATTTTTAGCTTCACTTAAGGCTTCTTCAACGGCTTCGCGAACCGTTTGTTGCTCATTTAAGCGAGGTTCCTGGGGTAAATAACCAATTTTCAATCCAGGCATTGGGCGTGCTTCACCTTCGATTTCAGTGTCGATGCCGGCCATAATACGCAGTAATGTCGATTTACCTGAACCGTTTAAGCCGAGCACACCAATTTTGGCGCCAGGAAAGAAACTTAATGAAATATCTTTTAAAATCTGCTTTTTAGGCGGGACAATTTTACCCACACGAAGCATGCTGTATACAAACTGAGCCATAATAATACTGTCTAATTGTCAATAAAGATGATGATAATTCTACTGTATTATAGGCTGAACTCAACAGGCAATTGTGTGATTTGCTCCTGAGTGTTTTTTCGGCCACATAAGATCTAAAATTTGCCAGTCTATTGGCATAAACATGAATCGTTTTGTATTCAGAACACAGTGAATTTCATGTTGTTTATACTGTAAATCATTATCGTTGCAGAGTAGAATACGCCGCAACCCTACTATATAGATAATGATGTTGGAGCTACCATGTTGAAGAAAGCGATGAATATTGCGGATTATGATCCAGAATTATTTAAAGCCATTGAAGATGAAACTTGTCGTCAAGAAGAACACATTGAATTGATTGCATCTGAAAACTATACCAGTCCACGTGTGATGGAAGCGCAAGGTTCTCAGTTAACTAACAAGTATGCTGAAGGTTATCCAGGTAAGCGTTACTATGGTGGGTGCGAATACGTTGATGTGGTTGAAACATTAGCGATTGAACGCGCAAAAGAATTATTTGGTGCCACATATGCCAACGTGCAGCCTCATTCTGGTTCACAAGCTAACAGTGCGGTATTTATGGCGCTATTAAAGCCAGGTGACACTGTATTAGGTATGAACTTAGCCCACGGCGGTCACTTAACTCACGGTTCACCAGTTAACTTTTCCGGCAAGCTTTACAACATCATTCCTTACGGCATCGACGAGTCAGGTAAAATTGACTATGACGAAATGGAACGCTTAGCTATTGAGCACAAGCCTAAGATGATGATCGGCGGTTTTTCGGCATTTTCAGGCATAGTCGATTGGGCTAAAATGCGTGAGATTGCTGATAAAGTTGGTGCTTATTTGCTTGTTGATATGGCTCACGTTGCTGGCTTAGTGGCTGCAGATGTTTATCCAACGCCTGTGCCTCATGCACACGTTGTGACCTCAACAACCCATAAAACATTGGCTGGCCCACGTGGCGGTATTATTATTTCTGCAGCTAATGATGAAGACTTATATAAAAAGTTGAACTCAGCGGTATTCCCTGGTGGCCAAGGTGGCCCTTTAATGCATGTTATCGCCGGTAAAGCGGTTGCATTTAAAGAAGCATTAGAGCCAGAGTTTAAAGTATATCAACAGCAAGTTGTTAAAAATGCTAAAGCTATGGTAAGTGTGTTTTTAGATCGTGGTTACAAAATTGTTTCTGGCGGTACAGAAAACCATTTAATGTTGGTTGATTTAATTGGTCGTGATTTAACGGGTAAAGAAGCAGATGCTGCATTGGGCAATGCCAACATTACCGTGAACAAAAACTCAGTACCTGATGATCCACGTTCACCGTTCGTCACCTCTGGTGTTCGTATTGGAACACCGGCAATTACTCGTCGTGGCTTTAAAGAAGCAGAAGCGAAAGAGTTAACCGGCTGGATTTGTGACATTCTTGATGATGCATCTAACGCCGAAGTGGCTGAACGAGTGAAAGGTCAAGTGTTGGCATTATGTGCTCGATTCCCTGTATACGGTTAATCGTCTCTTGATGCCTGTTGAAAAGGTTTAGGTTAACCTTGTTCAACAAATAGGATAAACTTTAATGGCCGCTAATTGTTAGCGGCCATTTTGTTTTTTTCTGCAGGAGGCTCAATGCATTGCCCTTTTTGTAGCGCGACCGATACCAAAGTTATAGATTCTCGATTAGTGGCTGATGGTCACCAAGTTCGTCGCCGCCGGGAATGTACCGAATGCCATGAGCGTTTCACTACCTTTGAGGGTGCAGAATTAGTGATGCCCAGAGTGATTAAACGTGACGGTACTCGTCAACCCTTTGATGAAGAAAAGCTCCGTGGCGGCATGCTGCGTGCCGTTGAAAAACGTCCTGTTTCAATCGATGAAATTGAACAAGCATTGACTAAAATCAAATCAACGCTGCGCGCAACGGGCGAACGCGAAGTTAATTCTGAAATGATTGGTAATCTTATGATGGAACAGTTGATGAACCTTGATAAAGTGGCTTATATCCGCTTTGCATCAGTTTATCGAGCATTTGAAGATGTATCACAATTTGGTGAGGCCATTGCCAAATTACAAAAGTAATGGCGACAAATATCATCCTTTTATGACGGCATCTGAGCAATAAGAGACTACCTAATATGGCTAACTTTTCTACCTTCGACACTCAAATGATGAGCCGTGCGATAGCACTCGCCGAGAAAGGTCGTTATACCACTCGGCCAAATCCTTGTGTCGGTTGCGTCATTGTCGCCAATGGTCAGATTATCGGTGAAGGTTATCACCAGCGTGCAGGCCAGGGCCACGCCGAAGTCAATGCGCTTAAAATGGTTCGCGATAATGGCTTTTCGGCACAAGATGCTACCGCGTATGTCACTCTTGAGCCGTGTAGCCATTACGGCCGTACACCACCTTGTGCTTTAGGCTTAATTAATGCCAAGGTCGCTCGAGTTGTTATTGCTGTTACCGATGCCAATCCACAGGTTGCTGGCCGCGGTATCAGCATGTTACGTGATGCAGGTATTCAAGTTGATATCGGATTACTGACAGAGCAAGCTTATGCGCTAAATTTGGGTTTCATGAAGCGGATGAAAACTGGCTTGCCTTGGGTGACAGTGAAAATAGCCGCCAGTTTAGACGGTAAAACAGCCCTGTCGAATGGAGTGTCAAAGTGGATTACCGGTGACGCTGCCAGGGCAGATGTGCAAAAGTATCGAGCCAGGCATTGCGCATTAATCACTGGGGTTGAAACTATTCTTGTTGATGACCCTAGCTTAAATGTCCGTTATGAAGCGCTCGGTGAATTAACCACTTGTCATACGCAAGAAGACATATTCCAGCCTTTAAGGGTGGTGCTTGATAGCCAAGCTAGATTAACGTCAGCCCAGCAGTTATTTTCGATTCAAAGTCCTATTTTACTGGTTTCAGGCTGTGCATATTCTGACAAGGTCAAAATTGACTTTCCACAGCACGTTGATTTTCTGCAATTAGAGTGTGACTCGTCAGGTAGAATCCCTTTGTTAGCTTTGCTAACGTATTTAGGTCAGCATAGCAATAGCGTGTTAGTTGAAGCTGGGGCAACGTTAGCCGGCGCATTTGTTGCTCAAGGTCTCGCTGATGAAGTAGTGCTTTATCAGGCTGCTAAACTTTTAGGCAGCCATGGACGTAATATGTTGCAGCTACCCGATTACAGTGCGATGGATCAAACACCGTCGTTGCAATTAATCGATGAGCGTAGCATTGGACAAGATAAGCGATATATCCTTAGATATAATCAATCGTATTAATGTGCGAGTGCTTAGGCGAAAACCCGAGCAAGAGCAAAGTTTATAAGCAAAAAGTGAGTCATTATGTTTACTGGGATAATCGAAGCCCTTGGCACATTACGTAAAATTGATCGAAAAGGTGACGATATTCGCTTAACGGTTGCTAGCGGTAAGCTAGATTTAACCGATGTAAAGCTAGGTGACAGCATTGCGACTAATGGTGTGTGTTTAACGGTTGTTGAACGTTTAGGTGATGGTTATGTTGCTGATATATCAGCTGAAACTGTCGCGTTAACCGGTTTTAGTCATTATCAAGTCGGCCAAAAGGTTAATCTTGAAAAAGCGGTTACGCCAACCACAAGGTTGGGTGGGCACATGGTCAGCGGCCACGTGGATGGCATCGCAAAAGTAGAGCAATGTGCTTATCGAGGTAAAGCGCTTGAGTTTTGGCTATCGACACCAGCGCAATTAAGTCGTTACATCGCTCACAAAGGTTCGATTACCATTGACGGTGTTAGTTTAACCGTCAATGAAGTTGATGGTCATCGCTTCAGATTAACCATAGTGCCTCATACTGCGGGCGAAACTACGCTGGTGCATTTGAAAGTCGGTGATAGCGTTAACATTGAAGTGGATTTAATTGCCCGTTATTTAGAACGATTAATGCAACCAGAAGCTCACCATGCACAGCCTTCATCGGGCGTGACCATGGAATTACTCGCTAAATCAGGTTTTTTGCGTTAGTTGTTGCCGTAAAATATCATTCGTACCCAGTACCCGAAGTGTAAAAACACACGGTATAAACAGATTTAATGCCTAAGGTTTAAATCGAATACTTAATCAATAAAGGTCTGACAATGGCGCTACATAGCATAGAAGAAATCATTGAAGATATTCGTCAAGGCAAGATGGTTATCTTGATGGATGATGAAGACAGAGAGAATGAAGGCGATTTGATTATGGCCGCTGATAAAGTGACGCCAGCTGCAATCAACTTCATGGCCACTTATGGCCGCGGATTAATTTGCCAAACCATGACCAAAGAGCGTTGTCAGCAGCTTAACTTACCTTTAATGGTGACCAACAATAACGCCCAGTTTTCAACTAATTTTACGGTTTCAATTGAAGCAGCAACTGGGGTGACCACAGGTATTTCAGCCCATGATCGTGCTGTAACAGTTCAAGCTGCCGTTGCTAAAGATGCTAAAGCCTCTGATTTGGTACAACCTGGACATATTTTTCCATTGATGGCGCAAGAAGGCGGGGTATTAACTCGTGCTGGCCATACCGAAGCGGGTTGCGATTTAGCGCGCTTAGCAGGATGTGAACCGTCAGGCGTGATAGTTGAAATATTAAACGAAGATGGCACTATGGCTCGCTGTCCGGATTTAGAAATATTCAGTGAAAAACATGGCATTAAAATAGGCACTATTGCCGACTTGATTGAGTACCGTAATACCAACGAAACCACAGTTGTTCGCGAAGCTCAGTGTAAATTGCCTACTCGTTTTGGTGAGTTTACTATGGTGACCTTTAGAGACACTATCGATAATCAATTACATTACGCCTTGATTAAAGATGAAGTAAAATCAAATTGTTTGGTGCGTGTTCATTTACAAAACACCTTCAATGATTTGCTGCATTCTGAACGTGATCAAAAGCGCAGTTGGCCATTAGAAAAAGCCATGGAAAGGATTGCTTTAGAAGGTGGTGTTTTAGTGTTGCTGGGTAATGATGAACATACAAGTAACTTATTGGCCAAAGTCAAAGCGTTCGAAGCTGAAGACAATGGTCAATCTCCAGCGCCAGCAATGTGGCAAGGAACATCTCGTCGTGTTGGCGTAGGCTCGCAAATTCTGTCGAGTTTAGGTGTTACGACTATGCGCTTATTAAGCTCACCAAAACGTTACCATTCATTGTCGGGTTTCGGTTTAGAAGTGACTGATTATATAGCTGAATAATTTTAGCTCGTGGTAAATTTAACAATTTCATTAATTGCATAGCGCTCAGGGCTTTTGGCTGTGATATTATAACGCCTCTTTTTGCCCCGAGCCGGGTGCTTTAGCTAATTTAGGTAAGATAGAATGAACGTAGTTCAAGGTAATATCGAAGCGAAAAATGCCAAAGTGGCGATCGTGATCTCGCGATTCAATAGCTTTTTAGTTGAAAGTCTGCTTGATGGTGCAATAGACACATTAAAGCGTTTTGGCCAGGTTAGTGACGACAACATTACTGTTGTTCGCGTCCCTGGTGCAGTTGAATTACCCCTTGCCGCAAAGCGTGTTGCAGCAAGTGGCAAGTTTGACGGTATCATTGCATTAGGTGCTGTCATTCGTGGCGGAACACCTCATTTTGAATTTGTTGCTGGTGAATGTAATAAAGGTCTTGCACAAGTTGCATTAGAGTATGATCTTCCTGTTTCATTTGGTGTATTAACCACAGATACCATTGAGCAAGCTATTGAGCGCTCAGGTACTAAAGCAGGCAATAAAGGTGGCGAAGCAGCCCTTAGTTTGCTTGAAATGGTTAATGTACTGCAACAACTAGAACAACAGCTGTAATAGTAGGAAAAGTATGAAACCTTCAGAGCGCCGTAAGGCCCGCCGTTTAGCCGTTCAAGCCATTTATTCATGGCAGTTAAGTAAAAACAAAGTTGCTGACGTAGAACATGAGTTTTTAACTGAACAGAACACTGACGGTGTTGATGTCGCTTATTTTCGTGAGTTGTTAACTGGTGTAGCATCAAAAACATCGCAAATTGATGAGCTATTAAAGCCGCATCTTGATCGTAATTTTGAAGAAGTGTCACCAGTAGAAAAAGCCATTGTGCGTCTGGCAACTTACGAGTTGACCTTCCGTAAAGATGTGCCGTTTAAAGTGGCGATTAACGAAGGTATCGAGTTAGCGAAAGCGTTTGGTGCTGAAGATAGTCACAAATTTGTTAACGGCTTGCTTGATAAGTTAGTGAAGCATAAGTAACACCAGAACGGTATCTTCGGATACCGTTTTCATTTGTTGTTAATGGTTTCAAAATTAAGGTGGACGGTTTACCGTACCAGACTGAATGTGAAAGAATTCCAACTCATTGAACATTACTTCCGCAATAAAGGCCAAAAAAGGCGCGATGTTGAATTAAGCATCGGCGATGACTGTGCGTTAGTGAATCCGGCAGACAATAAATCCATTGCGATTTCTTGTGATACTCTCGTTGAGGGGGTTCATTTTTTAGCCGACATCCCCGCCCATGCTTTAGGGTACAAATCGTTAGCGGTTAATCTTTCTGATCTTGCTGCTA
This sequence comes from Shewanella sp. 5S214, assembly GCF_041439795.1. Taxonomy (NCBI): domain Bacteria; kingdom Pseudomonadati; phylum Pseudomonadota; class Gammaproteobacteria; order Alteromonadales; family Shewanellaceae; genus Shewanella; species Shewanella sp. 5S214. The sequence continues at coordinate 76,956 of NZ_JBGOOV010000002.1, read as the reverse complement.
TGGGGGCGGAGCCAGCTTGGTTTACCTTAGCTCTCACACTACCTAGCGTTGATCAACCCTGGTTAGCCAGCTTTAGTGAAGGCTTATTTGAGATTGCCGAATACTACGGTATAGCCTTAATCGGCGGCGATACGACTCGGGGACCGCGCAGCATCAGTATCACCATTAATGGCCAAGTGATAAAAGGCACTGCGTTGACTCGTGCTGGTGCCAAAAATGGCGATTGGATATATGTCACTGGTACTTTAGGTGACTCAGCCTTAGGTCTTGATATTCTCAGAGGTGCCCAAAGCGTCAATACTGAAGATAAAGAATACCTGATTAATCGACATTATTACCCCACACCCCGAGTCTTGGCTGGTCAAGCACTGCGAACGCTTGCAACAAGTGCTATTGATTTATCTGATGGCTTAATATCCGATATTGGTCATGTGTTAACTGCATCGAAAGTGGGAGCGACAATCGATGTAAATAAAATTCCGTTATCAAAATCAATCAAAGCCAACCTCAGCCGTGAAGATGCTTTAAGTTATGCATTAACTGGCGGGGAAGATTATGAGCTGTTATTTACTGTACCTGAGTCACAGCGTGGTGCAATCAATACTGCTTTGATCCATGCTGGGGTGAAATTCGTTAAAATTGGTCAAATCTGTGCTGGTGATAAATTAAAATTAGTCGATGATGGCCAGGAATTTAACCTCATTTCACGTGGCTTTGTACATTTCTAATGTGAATATTATGAGACTATTAACCCAAGATAAATTTGTTAAAAAGCTGTCATTAGCACATCCAATACACTTTTTGGCACTAGGCTTTGGCAGTGGTAAAGCAGCAAAAGCGCCGGGTACCTTTGGTACTTTAGCTGCGATACCTTTAGTGCTTTTGATGCAACAATTAAGCTTAACCCATTACCTCATCATTACCTGTATTAGCATGCTTGCTGGATTCTATATTTGTGGAAAAGCTGCTAAGGACATGGGGGTGCACGATCATGGTGCTATTGTATGGGATGAAGTTGTTGGATTGATGATTACCATGATTGCAGCGCCTTTAGGTTTTATGTGGTTAGCACTTGGTTTTGTACTATTTCGCTTTTTCGACATTGTTAAACCATGGCCTATCCGGTGGCTCGATGCCAAAGTGCATGGTGGTTTTGGGATAATGATTGATGACGTATTAGCGGGTGTATTTTCGTTAATCGGGGTGCAACTTGCGCTTTATTATTTATAAGTAACCTGAATTTTGGATAACAAACGACTATCAAAAAGTCCTTTGTTTTCCTCACTGAGTTGATAGGCTTGTTATCGATGCATTCAGTAGCAAGATGCCGAATCTTGTTAAAATAATAAGTTTAGCGCGCGAGATGGCAAAATAAGTTCATTTTTATTACCTCCTCATCTTTATCTCGATTTCAGGTTAAGCACTTTATATATAAAAATTTATAAAACAAAAAAGAGCCCATTTGTGCTCTTTTTCGCTAACGGCATTTAATAAAATCAGTCGAAGTGAATTTATTAAGATGATGTTCCGGTAAGTAGATTAGTGCGCAATTGCTCTAACTCTGTATTGATATTAGTTAATCGTTGCTTATAATCTGTTTCATAAACTGTGCAGTTAAATAGTTTACCAATCGGGTTGTAGCGTGACATCCATAATTGCTTTATATAATTGTCAAGAGAGCAGTAATCAGGCTTTATGACCGTGTGAGCAGAGCTCGTTGAAACCGGTTCCTTTACTAAGCTTACAATATACTCAGCCATAAGGTTGTCACTGTCTGTGGGCTTGTATAAAGCATCTGCTAGCCATTTTTCATAAAAGGCGACTTCATCAGACTGCACTTCAATTAGCATTTGTTCTCTGACATTATGAGCAAACTGCCATTCACCAGAAAATACTCTCTCAAAATCGTTGTTAGTTAATTCGAATGGCGTTTGCCAAGTGGTGACTTTATTTACAAACGCGCTATCGAGTGTCTTAGCTACAGTGCTGGCAAAGTTAAGTTGAGATTTGATGACGCTAACGGCAATCATATGGTTGACTATAGAGCGAGATGAGTGATAAACCATATTCCAGAATTGAGCATCTGTAGTTAAAAATGTTAACAAGGCCTCATTAGCATTAAGTTTAGGGGCCCCGTCAAAGTTGATTAAAACGCTAAGTTCACTGATTGCTCGTAAGTTAAGTAGTGGTAACCATTTAAATAGACTCTCAGGTGTTAAATACTGAATATCTTCTTGCCAATAAGGCATTTCAATCAGCTTGTTATAATGGGTGATATTGGCTTTATGTGCCTTAATTGTTTGTAAAATACTATCGTTATTTTTTTCAATAAATTCATTACAGCTTGCTACATCTGTTTGATAACACGATTTTTTGTAATCGCTTAATAGTTGATTTTCTTCATCATTGAAACTTAATGTAGTGGCCATTTCTTTAGCCGTTACATCCTCAATAGTGCCGCTAAAAGCTTGCAAATATACAAAACCATTTTGGGCAGGGTCAATCGATTGTTGTTTTAACCAAGTTTCAACTAAAAGCGTGTTAGGTGACTTTGTTCTGTCTGTGGCGTTAATGGCCACTAAACAGACAACAATAAATACTAGTAAGCTGCACATTAGTCCGACAACAACACCCAAGCCCTTTATTACTTTGATCATTATGATTTATCCGTAAATCCATATTAACTTTACGTTAACATATTGATTTGCTTTTTATAAGTGCGTAACGATTATTGCAATAGTTCACGGGCGTTAGCTAAGGTGTTTTCGGTTATGACATCGCCACCCAATAAGCGTGCAAGTTCATTCACCCGTTGCTCTTTATCCAAGGCCTGCATGGTCGTTTCTGTGTTGCCACCTTTATTAAATTTATTCACAAACATGTGCTGATGACCATTACCCGCAACTTGCGGCAAATGGGTGACGCATAACACTTGGGTCGACTCGCCAAGACTGCGTAACATGCGTCCGACGACAGAGGCTGTTGGACCTGAAATACCCACATCAACTTCATCAAATATTAATGTTGGAGTGGCAACTTTTTTCGCCGTGATCACTTGAATCCCCAATCCAATGCGCGATAGCTCACCGCCGGAGGCGACTTTTGAGATCGGTTGCAATGGTTGTCCTGGGTTAGTGGTCACCATAAACTCAATGTTATCGCAGCCATTAACTGAAATGTTGTGCGGATTATGATTAATCTGAATGGTAAACTTACCCTTAGGCATGTTGAGTTCATGAATAGATTGAGTCACTAACTTATCTAATTCCTTGGCATAACGGCTGCGGCTTTGGCTGAGTTTTTGTGCATTGGTTAGATAAGCATTTCTGGTGTCTGCAAGTTGTTGTCTTATTTCATCTAATTTAGTTTCATCGTCAGCAAGTTCGGCTAATTCACTCATAAGCGCTTGATGATGTAGCGCTAGCTTGTCAGCACTCACATGATGCTTGCGCGCCAATTGCATTGCCATTGATAGGCGTTTTTCTAAATAGACGAAATGTTCAGGATCAAGCTCTAAACTACTTAAATAACTCTCAATTTCGCTAGCGCTTTCTTGTACTTGAATTAATGCATCATTGATCATAGTGCTAATCGGGCTAAGTGATTCATCGTAGCCTTGAAGCGTATCAGCAATAGTGGCCACTTTATTGAGTAGTGATTCGATATTAGCATCATCATTTTCGGTCAATAAATGCAAGCCCGCTTGGCAACGTTCAATTAGATCTGTGCCATTGGCTAAGCGTTTATGTTCCTGTTCTATTTCATCAAACTCATCTAAGCCTAAGTTGAATTCATTAAGCTCTTCAACTTGATATTGGAGTAACTGTTGACGAGAAATACGCTCATGCTGAGCTTGCTCAAGATCCTTCAGCTCGTTTTCAACTTGCTTGCAGCGTTGGTAGCTGGCACTGACACTATCGAGTAGTAGTCTGTGATTAGCGTAGTTGTCGAGTAGGTTTAATTGATGTTCGCTTTTGAGCATAGCGTGATGAGCATGTTGGCCGTGAATACCAATCAATAACTGGCCGATGGCTTTTAATTGCGTCACAGGAACTGGATTACCATTAATGTAGGCTCTTGAGCGGCCATCACTGCTAATGGTTCGACGCAATATACATTCATCTTCAGCATCGAGATCGCTATCTTCAAGCCAACGTTTAGCTAAAGGCACATCGACAAGGGTAAACCTTGCACTCACTTCGGTTTTGCTGGCGCCAGGTCTGACAGTATTGGCATCACTACGATTACCAAGACATAACCCAAGTGCATCGATTGCAATCGATTTACCTGCACCAGTTTCGCCGGTGATGCTTGTCATACCGGCTTTAAAATCGAGTTCTAAAAAACGCACGATAGCAAAATTATTGATGCTGAGTTGGCAAAGCATAATGAATTCCTGTCAATAAACGACCAAACCACTGTATTGATAAACAGTATATACTGATTTTATATACAGTAAAGTGGTTGAGGTAAAATTATTATTGACTATTTTATCGTCGAGAGTCGGTTGAACATTAAGCAATGGATTTTAAAAGTGTTTCTATTATAGGCAAACTGATAAAGGTGATTAATGTGCCATATAAAATCCCTTGAGCACTTCCATTGGCATTAATTTGGTATCGTTCAGCCAATAGATATACGCTTGCTGCCGTTGGTAAGGCTGCTAAAAGTACTCCCATAATCAGTAGTTGATGCTCTACGCCAAAGAATTTGAGTAATCCAAAGGCAATCAAGGGCTGAACAAATAACTTGAGTAAGTTAATGAAACTGAGTTCTATTATAAGTCCGAGACTGAACATTTTTGCGAACGATTGATGTCGTAACGCTTTAGCAAGTACCATTCCGATGGCAAATAGTGCACAAGGGCTTGAGGTATTGCCTATTTGATGCAGTACTAATGCCAGACTCTCTGGTAAGGTAATATGCAATGCCGATAGGCTGATACCAATGACGCTGCCCAGTACAATCGGATTTTTGCATAGTGCATTCGCCATGATGACGATAGCATGATCAGTGGATTTTTTGTCACGGCTGGCCAGTTCAATAGAGACCAATGCAAAGGCAAACATAAACACCGACAGTAAGCTGGCAATGGCAGCGGCAACTAAGGCGATCTTGTTACCTGGGAATAACAAGCTCAGTAATGGAATACCAATAAATGCAGTATTGCCAAAGGTGGCATTTAAGGCGCGCATTGCCGCAACGGCTTGCTGCTTAGGTTTGCGCCACAATGACACAGCAATCACCAATGCATAGGTAATGATCATCGCCAAACTAAAGCCACCAATAAAGCCCCATTGAATAATGTCTTCAATGCGTGTTTCAGCTAATACAATCAGTAAAATTGCCGGAAAGGCAATGTAGTAGACAAATTGATTGAGGATCAGATCGGTGTCGGCTGGCAAAAATCTCAATTTTTGTACAATACTGCCAAGCAGCATAATGATAAATACAGCGATTAGCGGGGTAAGAATACTGGACATCCCACGCAATTCCTTAACAAAATGACAATATGGTCACTTTACTGCGTTTTGCTAGGAGGATGCAATTAGGCTAAAGTTAAACGAGTGTTTATTTTTTACTTTTTGGCTCAAACTGACCTGGAATACTTTTGCTGATGACAATATTTCAAGTTCAGTAAAAATGCACTTACCGCCTTCAACCCGAAGAAAGAGCCTACTCGCACCAGATAACTAACGATTAAGGTCTAATTATCGATTTTTCATCAGACTGGATAAAAATGAAACTGTGATAAAAAATTTCATGGCGTGACACTCAATAAAAAGCCTGAATAACATCAGGCTTGGTTGTTTATTGGCAGTATCGGAGTCAGCCCCTATAGACTAATGCCAATATTAGACACACCGGCTTCGATAATCTCTTTACGTAAACCTTTAACCAGTTCGCTGGTGATTTCTGGGTTAGCTTCGATAATGTCGAGTAACATGCCTTGTAGTTCTTTTTCTTCTTCCATTACTGGGTGCGAAAATACAAATTCATCAAGTTCTTCATCCATTAATGATTCATCACTAATTGCTTCAATGTAATTTGCTACAGTGCTTGATGATAACTTACTAATATTAGTAATATCTTCTTCAATTTTCCCGTCTATAGCACCCATTAGCGTTGCAATGGCTACTGCTGCATCCATGGCAGGGTAAGCACCATAGGCTTCAAATTCACTAGGATCTGGAGTATTTTCATCAAGGCGTTGTAAATGCACGTCAATATTGAACTTAAGTTTTTTGTCATACTGGCTTTGCCACAGTAACTCTAAGGCTGTACTGAGCACCTGCGGTTGGCCAAATTCACACACTTCAGAAAATAATTGGTAGTTAGGCAACATTCGTTGGCACAATGCTAAAGCAAAAAGCTGCTTCTGAGGTAACGATAACGCTTTTAGGCGTTTGAAAAAACCGGATTTACTGGTCATGGGGTATATCCACTGATAGCTGATTTATGACTTGATTTGCTGCTGATTCTACCTTAGTTAACTCATCAAGTAACTCTAGTATTTCAGGTTCTAAGTCATCAATGGCAATTTTATGCTTTAATGCTGACTCAATATCCCGGCACAGTTTTTGTGTCGTAGGTACACCGCAATAACATGTTGCGCCGTGCAGTTTATGCACCGCTTGCACAAGTACCTCGGCATTTTTTGCAATTAATGCCTCATTAATCGTTGCGGTGGTTTCAGGTAATGAGTTAACTAGCATCTTTAACATGTCTAATGCTAAATCTGTTTTTTGATTGGCCTGGGTTAAACATAAATCCCAATTGAGCACATGAGTATCAAAATGGGTGAATTGCGGTTTAATTATCCATCGACTGATAACGCTTTTTAGTGACAGTTCATCAATAGGTTTGGGAAGGAAACCATCCATACCACTGGCTAATATGTTTTCACGTTCTTCTGCAATAGCATGTGCAGTAACGGCAATAATCGGCGTATTTCGATTGAGAGATCCTGAACGAATTTGTTTGGTTGCGGTAATGCCATCTGTGCCTGGCATTTGAATATCCATAAAGATTAAGTCAAACACTTGTGTGTTTGCTTGTTTTATCGCATCCGCGCCGTTATTGACTGTGACCACATTATCGACCAACTCTTTGAGTAGGGTATCAATTAGCTTTAGGTTGGCCATATTGTCGTCAACGGCTAATACGGATGCATTTTGGCGTTTGCTGATCTCATGGTTTATTTGTTCTGGTAAAGCCACTAAGGTTGACGGCATTGGAGGATAGATTAAATGATGTGCTAGGGTAAAATCGCTAACCGGAGTGTTGAGCAATACATCTGCATTGACTTTTAGTACATTGATTATCATGTCTTGGTCTAGACAGTCATGCAATAAAATAAGGCAGTCAGTATGCTGTCTGGCTTGTTGTAACAAATGGATAAAGGCTGCGTTGTCTGCAAACCCATGACAGCTAATGATGATGTAATCAAACTTGCTGTTTTTACTTTGCAAAACCGACGTCAGGTTTTCGGGATTGGCAACACTAGTGATAATTAATTGCCATGACACTAAGCGACGGTTAAGTGTGTCACGAGTTAATTCTCGTGGTTCATACAATAATACTGATTTATGTTGCAATACATCCACCGGCAGCACTTCACCAATCTCAAATTGACTGATCCCCAGTGGTAAAATAAACCAAAAGTTTGAGCCTTTATCGGGCGCAGAGGTAAAGCCTATTTGGCCGCCCATTTGGTTAATTAAGCGTTTGGTAATGACTAAACCTAATCCAGTGCCACCAAAGCGGCGAGAAATCGATGAGTCTGCCTGGCCAAATGCCTGAAATAGATACTCTTGCTGACTTTCATCAATGCCAATGCCGGTATCAATAACTTCGCAGCGTAAGGTAATATTATCGTCGTCCTGACCCACTAAGTGGATTTTGAGTATCACACTGCCTTTGTCGGTAAATTTGATGGCGTTACCGACTAAGTTGGTAATAATTTGACTCACTCTCATGGCATCACCACTGACGCTTTCAGGAACATTGGCATCGATATCAATGACTAATTCTAGGCCTTTTTCTTGGGCGCTTCCGGCAATAATGGTCAAGGTTTCGGTAAGGGTTTCACGCAATGCAAATGGCATTTTCTCTAATACCATTTTGCCGGCTTCTAGTTTTGAGAAGTCGAGAATGTCATTGATAATCCCTAATAAATTACTGGCACTGCGTTCAATAGTTTTAATGTAGTCGAGCTGGCTGGTATGCAATGGCGTTTTTAACAGCTGTCTTGCAAAACCTATGACACCATTAAGTGGGGTACGAAGCTCATGCGACATGTTAGCTAAAAACTCTGATTTTATCCGGCTTGCTTCAAGCGCTCGTTTCTTAGCTATATCGAGTTCTACGTTCTGAATTTCAATTTGTTCAAGTGTTTCGCGTAAATCTGAGGTTGCTTGATCAATGTTTTGCTGCATTTCATCGTGATATTCAGACAATGATCCTGCCATTGCATTGATACCCCGTTTAAGCAGATCGAGCTCGCCAATCAGATTTCCTTCAAGGCGAGTATCGAGTTTACCTTCACGAATTTTGGCAACCACTCGCACCATTTCGGTAATGGGGTAGTTAACGTATTTGACTAAACGGAAAGTGAAAAATAAGTTAAACTGTACGCCAATCAACACGATAATAAATGCGGCTATTGCTGCTCTATGCTGTTCAAGCAGAGCGTTTTCTTTGTTTAATAATACCGAAATATAGCCGAGTATTTTTTCTTGTTGGTTGTTGTAAATCGGCGCAATCATGCCATTGTTTGCCGAGGCATTATCGGTATTAGTGTCATTCTGGCGATTGATGTTGGCAACCGGTTTTAGTTCTAAGCCAGTATGAGATATTATTGGCACTCGAATGACTAAGGTATCGCCAATGGTTTCATGCTCTGTTCCAACCAAGTTAGCCAAAGGTTGCTTATAACGCATGGTTTCAAAATCTTTATGATAGTGCGATGTCACAAAGAGTTGGTTTTTGGCATCAAAAACAGCGATGGAGAGGATCAGGGATGCATTGTTTATCTGTGAAGCGGCGAGTAAAAGTTTAGTTGATTCACGGTCTTGATTAATAATGCCAAATTCACTGGCAATCGCTAACGGTTCGACAATGTTACTGCCTTTTTCAATTAAGGTTTGTTCCAATTCATAAAAGCGGTTTATCGTGAAATAACTTCCAAGTAGAATACCCACGACAATAGTGGGTGCTAACGCAAGTACCAGAACCCAAGAGCGTAGGCTGTATTTGGTCATATTGTTGGCACTTTTCATGTTTGTTAGGTATGTCCCTGTTACTTAATCGCGATTATTGCGTCTAGATTGCCAGAGATGGCGCACTCTTGACTAGTTTTTTATTCAATACCTGAGGCCGAAATGGCACAATTTTTCCAAGCTAAACCGAACAAATCTAAGCAATTATCAACAAAACTAAGCCTCAGTGTGACTCAACTTGACCATTTAGGTGCAGGTATAGCGCAGCATCAAGGCAAAGTGGTGTTTATTCCTGGTGTGTTGCCTGACGAAACGGCAACAGTGCAATTTGTGGAACAAAAGAAAAGCTACTCTAAAGCTAAGTTAATCGCGATTGAGCTTGCATCTGCTCATCGAGTCAAACCTCATTGTCCGCATTATTATGAATGTGGCGGCTGTGATTTACAGCACATGGACACACAAGCTCAGCGCGAACATAAACAAACGACCTTAGTCGACCTTATGAGTAAATCATCGATTGCTTCAGCGGTTGAGACCGATGTTGTCGCAGCTCCTATCGTGGGTGACAGTTGGCATTACCGTCGACGCGCCAGACTGGCAACATTATTTGATAAAAACACTCGTCGGCTGCAGCTGGGGTTTCGCGCAGCCAATAGCAATAAAATTGTTTCTATTCAGCAGTGTCCTGTATTAGCAGAGTCTTTATCGGCACTAATTACGCCATTTGCGGTTAATTTAAATCAACTCAAAGCGCGGTCAAGTTTGGGGCACGTTGAACTCACTCAAGCGGATAACGGTAATTTTGCAGTATTAAGAGTGACGAAAGTGTTACCCGCGTCAGATATTCGTTGGTTAACGGGTTTTGCTGAGAAACATCAAGTTAACTTATTATTGCAAGATGATGCCGGTCAATTGACCCAATTATATCCCTTGTTACAAACTGATGATGCGGTGACGTTACCTTATTACCATCTTGCGCAGGAGTCGGTGCGTTGTTCGTTTACCCCGGGTAATTTTGTGCAAGTTAACGGCGCGATTAATCAGAGCATGGTAGATCAAGCTATTGCGTGGTTAGACCCTCAGCCAGGCGAGCGCATTTTAGATTTGTTTTGTGGTGTGGGGAATTTCAGCTTACCTTTGGCATTGAAGGCTGCTGAGGTTGTCGCTGTTGAAGGTGTGCCTGAAATGGTACAACAAGCTAAACAAAATGCTATCGACAATAAACTGGATAACGTCACTTTTTATCATGCAGACTTAAGTGCTGATTTATCGACGCAACCCTGGCTGGGGAAAATTGATAAACTGTTACTTGATCCTGCCAGAGCCGGTGCCTTCGAAAGTTTACAATGGTTACAGAAAATGCAACCTAAAAAAGTGGTCTATGTTTCATGCAATCCGGCAAGTTTAGCTCGCGACAGTAGTGTATTATTAGCTAATGGTTATCGTATTGCTAAAGTCGGATTAGTGGATATGTTTCCACAAACACATCATATTGAAGCCATGGTGTTATTTGAATTAGATAAATAAACAGGCCGTTTTAGCGATATCGGAACTTAGGTATGCTAAAAATTTGTTCAACTAAACGCGATTAAATTGACAAACGTATGTAGAGCTTCAAGATAGGTCGTTTAGTTATTGTTAGCGCCATACAAACACAGTTTTACATGTGGCAATATGGTTGAATGTCTGTCAGTCGGTCATGCGGCTAAGGAAGGGTTCATGGTATCTGTTCGCGAAGCACATTTTAACACGCAAGCATTCCAATTAGATGAGTGGGTCGCTCGATATCTCGACGACAAAGATGATGCTCAGAAATTATTATTATTGATCCAGCAAGTTGAGGCCTTACCGGTTAAAAACAAGCTGGCTCATACAGAGTTGCTTGCGCGCGCTCGCGAAATGATTGAGATTTTAGCGCCGCTGAATATGGACATCGAAACCCTCCAAGCTGCGGTGTTATTTCTGCTACTCGATGCAGGTGTGCTCAATGAAGAGCAAATTGTAGAGCAATACGGTGAAAATCTTGCAAAACTTGTTGCCAGTGTTGTCACCATGAATGCTATCGGCGCGTTAAAAGTCAGTCAAAACTCCCGTGATGCAGAACCGCAAATCGATAACATCCGCAAAATGCTATTGGCTATGGTTGAAGACGTGCGCGCTGTGGTCATCAAATTGGCTGAGCGTGTATGTTTGCTTCGTGCGGTTAAAAACGCCGATGAAGAAACTCGAGTATTGTTAGCCCGCGAAATTGCCGATATTTATGCACCATTAGCTAATCGTTTAGGTATTGGTCAGCTCAAGTGGGAGCTGGAAGATATATCTTTTCGCTATTTGCATCCAACGGTTTACAAAGACATTGCCAAACAATTAGATGGTAAACGCCTTGATCGTGAAGTGTTTATCGACAAATTTGTGACTCAATTACAACAACGCTTAGACAGTGATGATATTCGCGCCAAAGTGTACGGTCGTCCTAAGCATATCTACAGTATTTGGCGCAAAATGAAGGGCAAAGATCTCAAGTTTGATGAGCTTTTTGACGTTCGTGCCGTACGTATCGTCACTGAAAGATTACAAGATTGCTATGGCGCATTAGGGGTTGTGCATGATCTTTGGCACCATATTCCTCGTGAGTTTGATGATTATGTCGCCAATCCAAAACCGAATGGATATCAATCGATTCATACTGTAGTTGTAGGCCCAGAAGGCAAAACAGTAGAAATTCAAATTCGTACCGAAGCAATGCATCAAGATTCCGAGCTTGGGGTCGCTGCGCATTGGAAATACAAAGAAGGTGCGAGTAACAGTAAGCAAACGGGTTACGAAGAAAAAATTAACTGGTTGCGTAAAATTCTGCAGTGGCAAGAAGATGTCGCCGAAAGCGGTAATTTAGTTGATGAAGTCCGCAGCCAAGTATTTGAAGATCGAGTTTATGTATTTACCCCAAGTGGTGAAGTAGTTGACTTACCTTTAGGTTCAACCGTGCTCGATTTTGCTTACTATATTCACTCGCAGGTGGGGCATAAATGTATCGGCGCTAAGGTTGATGGCCGCATAGTTCCCTTCACTTACCAAGTGGAAACGGGCGAGCGGATTGAGATTATCACTTCAAAAACGCCTAACCCCAAACGTGATTGGCTCAATCTTAATTTAGGCTATATCAAGTCGTCACGTTCACGCTCAAAAATTCAACACTGGTTTAAGCAACAAGATCGCGACAAAAATATTGCTGCGGGTAAGGAGATGCTTGAATCTGAATTGGCCCGCGTTGGCTTAAAAATCAAAGACGCCGCGGTGGCGGTAGAACGTTTTAATTTAAATTCAATGGATGACATGTTGGCAGCCATCGGTGGCGGCGATTTGCGCTTAAACCAAGTGGTTAATTTCACTGACACCAAAATTCGTAAGGTCGCTGACACAGACGAAAATTTACTTGAAGACATCATCAAGAAAGCGTCACATAAACCTAAAAAATCGAGCAAAGGCCAAGTTGAAGTTAATGGTGTGGGTAATTTAATGAGTCATATCGCTCGTTGTTGCCAACCGGTACCTGGTGATGAGATTTTTGGATACATCACTATGGGGCGGGGAATTTCAGTGCACCGCAGCGATTGCGAGCAAGTCAAAGAGTTAATGCGTGCTCATCCTGAACGTAGCGTCGATGTGATTTGGGGCGAGAATTACTCTGGTGGTTATCGAATCCGCGTTAGGGTGCTATCACATGACCGTAGTGGTTTGTTACGTGACTTAACCACAGTGCTGGCTGCTGAAAAGTCTAACGTGATGGCCATGAGTTCATCATCAGACGTGAAAACTCAAACCGCAACGGTAGAAGTTGAACTTGAGTTGTACAACTTAGACGGTTTATCACGGATCCTCGCCAAGTTATCCCAAGTTGATGGCGTGATTGAGTCGCGCAGACTTTAGTTAACAGACGTTAATTCGCAGATAATCAAGACACAGATAATCACATTATCGCGATCAAGGCACCTCTAACGAAGGTGCCTTTTTACTTATTCAAAGAGGACACTATCGTGGCAGATATTCAATCGTTATTGACCATTATGCAGCAATTGCGCGACCCTAAATCAGGATGTCCGTGGGATCTTGCCCAAGACTTTACAACTATAGTGCCTTTTACTTTAGAAGAAGCTTATGAAGTAGTGGATACTATTGAGCGCAAAGCATGGCAGGAATTACCTGATGAACTGGGTGATTTATTATTTCAGGTGGTGTTTTATTGCCAATTAGGCCAAGAGCAAGGCATGTTTAACTTTGCCACAGTGATTGAGCGTATTAGTGATAAGTTGGTTCGTCGTCATCCCCATGTGTTTGCCCAACCAGAAACCCAAGCACCTGCGGCAATCACCAATACCGATGATTTAAGCCAAGCCTGGGATAAATTAAAAGCCTCAGAACGTCAGCAAAAGCAACTGCATTCCGCTTTAGATGATATTCCTCACGCATTACCGGCACTCAGTCGAGCACGAAAAATACAACATCGAGTGGCAAAAGTGGGGTTCGATTGGGCCGAGCTTGAGCCTGTGGTGGCTAAAATACATGAAGAAATCGATGAAGTACTGGTTGAAGTTAATCAACGACATCAAGATCCTGATTTTTATCAACCGAGAATTGTCGATGAAATGGGCGATTTATTGTTTGCAGTGGTCAATCTTGCGCGCCACTTAAAGGTTGATCCCGAGCAAGCATTGCGTCAAGCCAATCATAAATTTGAACGGCGATTCAGAGGGGTTGAACAATGTGTTGCCCTAAGTGGAAAACCAATAGAGCAACACAGCTTAGAGCAATTAGACCACTACTGGAATCGTGTAAAACAACACGAAAACATAAATTAAGCTAAAATTAGCGCGTTTAAGTTTGTCGAAACGAGGTGGCTTTGCTATAATATCGCCCCGTCCTAGTGCTTTCTTACAAGCACGTTTATTCCAACACAATTTCTCAGGTTCAGCATGACTACAAGGTATATCTTCGTTACTGGTGGCGTTGTTTCATCACTAGGTAAAGGCATTGCAGCGGCTTCGCTCGCAGCAATTTTAGAGGCGCGTGGCCTCAATGTAACCATTATGAAACTTGACCCCTATATTAACGTCGATCCGGGTACCATGAGCCCGACTCAGCACGGTGAAGTATTCGTGACTGAAGATGGCGCTGAAACCGATCTTGACTTAGGTCATTACGAGCGTTTTATTCGCACTAAAATGAATCGTCGTAATAACTTTACCACTGGGCGTATTTACGAAGAAGTGATTAGTAAAGAACGCCGTGGTGATTATTTAGGCGCAACCATTCAGGTTATTCCTCACATTACTAACGCGATTAAAGAAAAAGTGTTAGCCGGTGGAGAAGGCCATGATGTGGCGATTGTGGAAATCGGTGGCACGGTAGGTGATATCGAATCATTACCTTTCCTTGAGTCTATTCGTCAATTAGGTGCAGAGCTAGGACGTGAACGCACTCTATTTATGCATTTAACCTTAGTGCCATTCTTAGGCGCTGCGGGTGAAATTAAAACTAAGCCTACGCAACACTCTGTTAAAGAGTTACGTTCTATTGGTATTGCTCCAGATGTGTTGGTTTGCCGTGGCGACCGTGCTATTCCTGCGAATGAAAAAGCAAAAATTTCGTTATTCTGTAACGTTGAAGAACGTGCAGTTATTTCGTTAAAAGACGTTGATAGCATCTATAAAATCCCAGCGCTATTGCGTTCACAAGGATTAGATGACTTGGTCATCAAACGTTTTAATTTAGAATGTAACGAAGCTGATTTGTCTGAGTGGGAAAATGTTATTTATCAAGAAGCCAATCCAAATGGTGAAGTGACTATTGGTATGGTTGGTAAATATATTGAATTACCTGACGCTTACAAGTCGGTTAACGAAGCCTTAAAACATGCAGGCTTGAAAAAACGCGTGACAGTGAACATTAAGTACATTGATTCACAAACCGTTGAAGCTAAAGGCGAAGAAGTATTACAAGGACTGGACGGTATTTTAGTCCCAGGCGGCTTTGGTGAACGGGGTGTTGAAGGTAAGATTTTTGCTGCCAAATTTGCCCGTGAAAACAACCTACCTTATTTTGGTATTTGTTTAGGTATGCAAGTGGCATTAATTGAATTTGCTCGTCATGTGGCAGGTTTAGAAGGTGCACATTCAACTGAATTTAACTCGCAAACACCTCATCCAGTAGTGGGATTAATTACCGAGTGGATTAACGAAGAAGGTGATGTTGAAACGCGCCATGAGTCTTCTGATTTAGGTGGCACTATGCGTTTAGGCGCTCAGTTATGTCATTTGAAACAAGGAACTAAAGCCGCTGAAGCCTACAAGGCTACAACTTGCGTTGAGCGTCATCGTCACCGTTACGAAGTCAACAACAACTATATTGAGCGTCTTGAAAAGGCCGGTTTAGTGTTTAGTGGTTTATCATCTGATCGTAAATTGATTGAGATGATCGAGCTACCAAATCATCCATGGTTTGTGGCAAGTCAATTCCATCCGGAATTCACTTCAACCCCACGCGACGGTCATGCATTATTTGAAGGGTTTATTGCCGCTTCTTATGCGTATCAAAAACGCGATATCGCTTAATGAACTAGCCGCTAATGCATGCATTAGCGGCTTTTTTATGCACGATACTTGCGTTAGATCAAATAATAGCCTCAATCTTGTATCACAGTAGTCAAAACTAAGTTGATGCAAAGTCTAATTCGATTTATCCTAAGTGATATTCGAATTTAAATTACAAAACTGAAAGTTATATACCAATAAGTCTGCTGTTTTTAGTGTCGTATGTATTTTTATTGGTATTAACTTTTTATTTCTTTTAATTTACTTACACAAAGTACGAGGGAATTATGGCTAACATTATTAAAGTGATTGGTCGCGAGATTATGGATTCTCGTGGTAACCCAACGGTTGAAGCAGAAGTGCATTTAGAAGGCGGTTTTATCGGTATGGCTGCAGCGCCATCTGGCGCATCGACCGGTAGTCGCGAAGCTTTAGAACTTCGTGACGGCGACAAAGCGCGTTACCTAGGTAAAGGTGTTCTTAAGGCTGTTGCCGCTGTTAATGGCCCAATCGCAGAAGCGTTAAAAGGCAAAGATGCATTGGCTCAAGCTGAACTTGACCAAATCATGATTGACTTGGATGGAACAGAGAACAAAGCAAAATTTGGCGCGAACGCGATTTTAGCAGTGTCTCTTGCTGTTGCTAAAGCGGCTGCTGCGGCTAAACACGTACCTTTATATGCTCACATTGCTGACTTAAACGGTACTCCAGGTGTTTACTCTATGCCTCTTCCAATGATGAACATCATCAATGGTGGCGAGCATGCTGATAACAGCGTTGATATCCAAGAGTTTATGATCCAGCCTGTTGGCGCTAAGACGTTCCGTGAAGGCTTACGTATGGGCGCAGAAGTATTCCACAGCCTAGCTAAAGTATTAAAAGCTGACGGTCACTCAACGGCTGTTGGTGATGAAGGTGGGTTTGCGCCTAACCTAGCCTCTAACGAAGCGGCTCTAGCGGCAATTAAAGTTGCTGTTGCCAACGCCGGATATGAGTTAGGTAAAGACATTACGTTAGCGATGGATTGTGCTGCATCTGAGTTTTACGACAAAGAAGCAAACATCTACGATCTTAAAGGTGAAGGTAAGAAATTTACTTCTGAAGAATTTAACTTCTTCTTACAAGGTTTGACGCAACGTTACCCAATCGTTTCTATCGAAGACGGTCTTGATGAGTCTGACTGGGATGGTTTTGCTCACCAAACTAAACTAATGGGTGATAAAATCCAATTAGTCGGTGATGATCTATTCGTAACCAATACCAAAATTCTTAAGCGTGGTATCGATAATGGTATTGCTAACTCTATCCTGATTAAATTCAACCAAATCGGTACATTAACTGAAACTTTGGCTGCAATTAAAATGGCTAAAGATGCAGGCTTTACGGTTGTTATCTCTCACCGTAGCGGCGAGACAGAAGATTCAACGATTGCTGATTTAGCTGTTGGTACCGCGGCAGGTCAAATCAAAACCGGTTCACTAAGCCGTAGTGACCGTGTTGCTAAATACAACCAATTGCTGCGTATTGAAGAAGCTTTAGGTTCAAAAGCACCGTATAACGGTCTTAAAGAAGTCAAAGGCCAAGCATAATATTTTTGCTTTAGCTTAAAAAGGCCACCACTTGGTGGCCTTTTTTGTTGTACTATAACAGTCATATTTTCTAGGGGTTACTTCGACATAACTTAATATTATGAAACAACTAATATTTTTATTGATTTGTTTATTATCACTTTTACAGTACCGGCTTTGGCAGGGCGATAACAACTTTTCAGAATATGTCGTCTTGCAAACGCAAATCGCGGCGCAAGAACAAAGTAATGACAAGCTTGTTGCTCGAAATCAAATCCTTAAAGAAGAAATTATTGATTTAAAAAGTGGCACAGAAGCCATTGAAGAACGTGCCCGTAACGAGTTAGGTATGGTTAAAGAAGGCGAGACGTTTTATCGAGTTGTAGGCAGTGAGCTGCGTGAACGCAACCAATTTAATCGTTAACCTTATGTGGTACTGCAGGTATAACCCTCAATCATATTACTTTCAATCTTGGTACTGCTAATATGCGCAACAATCCTCGTTCTATTATTGCTATTGTGCCTGCTGCAGGTATTGGTAGCCGCATGGGTGCTGACAAACCTAAGCAATATTTAATGCTTGGTCAACAAAGTATTCTCGCTCACACATTAGATACATTATTCGCTCACCCTGAAATAGAACAAGTCATTGTTGCATTGCATCCACAAGATCATTATTTCAGCCAATTACCGCAATCTCAGCATCCTAAGTTAATCCAAGTTGTGGGTGGTGGAGAGCGTGCCGACTCAGTTTTAGCCGCATTAGACTATGTTTATAGTCATCATCCAGACGCGTGGGCGCTAGTCCATGATGCCGCCAGGCCTTGTGTTACCCTAACCGATATCAGTCGATTAATTGAGTCTGTAGACATTTATCCTCAAGGCGCTATTTTGGCGGCACCGGTTCGCGACACGATGAAGCGCAGTGATGCCAGTGGTCATATTGTTAATACTGTCGATCGCACCTTGTTATGGCATGCGCTCACCCCACAATTTTTCCCAGCATCAATTTTACGCCGCCATTTATCAGCAGCATTAGCGGCGCAGGCCCCTATTACAGATGAAGCCAGTGCTATGGAATGGGCTGGTGTTATGCCGGGGTTGGTCAGTGGTCGGGTGGATAATATTAAAGTGACTCATCCAGATGATTTACAATTGGCAGTTTTGTTTATGTCACAACAATAAATTTAACAGATTTAGCTCGAGTCGTTAATATCACCTGATAGTCAGTTAACGTAAGGTTTTGAAATGAATATTCGTATCGGTCATGGTTTTGATGTACACAAATTTGGCGGTGACAGCCCGCTTATTTTAGGCGGGGTGACGGTGCCTTATGAAAGTGGGCTGATAGCTCATTCTGATGGTGATGTCGTTCTGCATGCTATTAGCGATGCCATATTAGGTGCGATGGCATTAGGCGACATAGGTAAACATTTTCCTGATACCGATGCTAATTTTGCTGGTGCAGATAGCCGAGAGTTATTGAAACATTGCTATCAACTTGCACTGCAAAAGCAGTTTGTTTTAGGTAACCTCGATGTGACTATTATTGCGCAAGCACCTAAAATGGCGCCTCATATTGAAGCGATACGTCAGTGTTTAAGTGTCGATTTACAAACCGATATCGATAATATTAATGTAAAAGCGACGACCACCGAAAAACTTGGTTTTACTGGGCGTAAAGAAGGCATTGCCGTTGAAGCTGTTGTGTTGATGAAGAGCCAATAACCTAAAAATATATAGAGAGTTCTGTCACATGAAAGAATTACATTACCTATTTGGTAAACCAATAAGCCAAGCTGATTTACGTACCCATAACAGTGATTTTATTGTCCAAGAAATTTTGCCTTTTACGCCAACTGGCGAAGGTGAACATCATATGCTCCACGTGCGCAAAAATGGCATGAATACGGTTTATGTTGCTGAGATATTAGCTAAATTTGCTAAGGTTCATCCAAAAGAAGTGACTTATGCTGGCCAAAAAGACAAAAATGCCATTACTGAACAATGGTTCGGGATCCGCATTCCTGGTAAAGAAACACCAGAGTGGGCTCAGCTAAATGATGAAAAGCTAACGATTTTATCGAGTAGCCGTCATAGCAAAAAACTGCGTATAGGCGCATTACTTGGCAACCGGTTTGTGCTGACCTTACGAAATATTACTGATGCTACCGATGTTGACATGCGTTTACAGCAGATTGCTAAACTGGGTGTGCCTAATTATTTTGGTGAACAACGTTTTGGCCATGATGGTAAAAACCTTATCTTAGGCCGACAAATGCTCAGTGGTGGTCGAAATATAAAAGATCGTCACAAACGCAGCATGTATTTATCGGCTGTGCGTTCCAATATATTTAACCAAGTGGTGTCATTTCGCCTCGCCAATCATCATATCGAGACATTAACAGGCGATTGTGTGATGTTAGCCGGCAGTAAAAGCTATTTTACTGTGGAAGCTTGGGATGACGTTCTGACAACTCGTTTAGCAGAAAAAGATATTCAACTTGCAGCACCATTGTGGGGCAGGGGAACACCATTAGCACAAGGTGATGCATTAGCAGTAGAAATGATGCCGTTAGCCGAATTTTCAGCTGATCTTCAGGGCCTCGAAGAAGCGGGTTTGTCACAAGAAAGACGGCCTTTATTGCTTGAACCTCAAGGAATGAAATGGCAATTTGACGCCGATACGCTAACACTTGAATTTATATTACCAGCAGGGAGTTATGCTACATCAGTGCTTCGTGAACTGGTTGATTATCAAGATGTCCAAGAGTCACAGCGAAAAGTGATGGTTGCAGATCAACAAGCTAAAACAAATGAAGAGTGTTAATGAATGATTAATATTTTAGTCAGTAATGATGATGGTGTTAATGCACCCGGTATTATTGCGTTAAGCCAGGCACTGAGTGAGTTTGCGCAAGTATTAACGGTTGCACCTGATCGTAATTGCTCGGGAGCAAGTAACTCATTAACCTTGACTAATCCATTAAGAATTAATAACTTAGATAACGGCTGTATTTCTGTTAACGGCACACCCACAGACTGTGTCCATCTTGCGATTAGACAGCTTTGTGATGTCGAGCCCGATATTGTGGTTTCTGGTATTAATGCCGGAGCGAATATGGGCGATGATACCTTATATTCTGGTACTGTTGCAGCAGCCATGGAAGGGCGTTTTTTAGGTTTACCCGCTATTGCTATATCACTGGCGGGTAAATCACTCGTTCACTATGATACCGCTGCAATTTATGCCGTGAAAATCGTAAAAGGTTTACTGTCTCACCCAATTAGCCGCGATCAAATTTTAAATGTTAATGTTCCTGATTTGCCTTTAACACAAATTAAAGGGATTAAAGTCACCCGTTTGGGGGCCAGGCATAAAGCTGAAGGTATGATAAAAACCCAAGATCCAGCGGGTAAAGATATATACTGGCTCGGGCCAGTTGGCAGTGAACAAGATGCGGGTGATGGAACTGATTTTGGTGCAGTCGCAGCAGGTTATGTTTCGATAACTCCGCTAACCGTTGACTTAACAGCATACAATCAACTTGATGGATTAGCCGATTGGATAATAAAAATATGACCCGGGTAGCGTCAACATCAGCACTTAATTTGGCCAAAAAGTTGGCGGAGGCAGGGATTAAAGATCCTGCAGTATTGCATGCTGTCGCGACTACACCACGAGAGATGTTTCTTGATGGTGCGCTAGCTCATAAAGCCTATGAAAATACCGCGTTACCTATAGGGCAGGGACAAACTATTTCACAGCCTTATATCGTTGCTCGAATGACAGAGCTGTTAATGCAGCACCAACCTCAAAAAGTGCTCGAAGTTGGTACAGGATCAGGATATCAAGCTGCCGTTTTAGCGTCATTAATTCCTGAGCTCTGTACTATTGAGCGAATAAAGGCATTGCAAATACAAGCTCGGCAACGTTTAAAGCGTCTCGATTTACATAATGTGTCATTTAAATACGGTGACGGTTGGCAAGGTTGGCCAAATCGCGGTCCATTTGATGGCATTATGGTGACTGCTGCTGCGGCAACAGTGCCTCAAGCCTTGCTTGAACAATTAGCTGAACATGGAGTTTTAATTATTCCTGTTGGAGAAGACATCCAACAATTACTCAAAATTACCCGTATTGGACAGTCATTCCAATCTGAGATTATCGAGGCGGTTAAATTTGTGCCGCTTATTAACGGAGATTTGGCGTAGTCAATTCGACACAGTTGAGTTTTGGTTAGTGAACAAATGTTCGTTTGGAATAAGCTTGTTTTAGCTTAACAATCATGTATTTTTCTCTGTAAGGATTTTGTTTGATGAATACCGGTTGGCCAAACTTTATGGTCTTAGCAATTATGCTCACAGGATGCAGCTTTCAAGCAGATCGTCCTGCGCCGGTTGACAGTTTATCATCAAAAAATCATGGACCTCGTTACCACAAAGGGTCATTAAAAACCGATAAATATAAAGTACAGCAAGGCGACACCCTTTATTCAATCGCTTGGGGAGCTGGACGCCATTTTGCCGAAGTTGCTCGCTTGAACCATTTATCGGCTCCTTATACTATATATCCTGGCCAAATACTTCATTTAGCGGCCAAAAGTCATCGTCCAACGCCAACTGTTCGTACCCCTCAAACTCAGGTTGCTTCTGTTCAAACTCAAGCCATTAATAAGCCATATATTGCCAGTTCAATTGGTTCAAAATCAGAAACAATAAAGTCAGTAGTCACTTCAAAGCCAGGCACAGCAGCTGTTTCAAGCAGAACGAAAAAAGAGCTTGATCACAAAGTCAAGCCTGCGTATTCTGTAACAACTACCCAACAAACAATTAACCAAAATACAAGTGGTTCTGTCGCAAATTTACCACAACAAGTTCAATTATGGCATTGGCCAGTTAGAGGTCGGATAATCGGGTATTTTTCGGCTTCAGAACAAGGCAATCAAGGTATTAAGATTGCAGGTAATCGCGGTGATATTATTAAAGCCGCTGCAGATGGGAAAGTCGTGTATGCAGGTAATGCACTGCGCGGATATGGCAATTTAGTGATTATCAAACACAATGATGATTTTTTAAGTGCTTATGCGCATGCTGACACGATAGTGGTTAAGGAAAGGCAATATGTGACGGCAGGTCAAACAGTTGCAAAAATGGGCAGTACTGGGACTAATCAAGTTATGCTTCACTTTGAAGTGCGCTTTCATGGTAAGTCTGTCAACCCATTACGATATCTACCTAAACAGTAATTGTTTAGCAACATAAATAACGGAGGATAAGCGAGTGCAGTAGATTAAATAACATAAATTAGGTTTGGGAGAGCAATTATGAGCCGCAAAAATAATACTGCTTCAGCAGAATGTCTTGTCGATCTAGCTAAACAACCACCAGAAGTTGCAACCGATGATGCTAATTTGGTGCAACAACTCGATATTGAAGAAAAAGTCCAAGATGACTTACAGAAAAATTTAGACGCCACTCAATTATATTTAGGTGAAATAGGTTTTTCCCCGCTACTAACAGCAGAGGAAGAAGTATTTTTTTCACGTAAAGCCCTCAAAGGCTGCGAAAAATCTCGCAACCGCATGATAGAAAGTAATCTTCGTCTTGTCGTTAAAATTTCCAGAAGATATAACAACCGCGGATTAGCGTTGCTCGATCTTATTGAAGAAGGCAATTTAGGTTTAATTAGAGCGGTGGAAAAGTTCGACCCAGAGCGTGGTTTCCGTTTTTCTACTTACGCGACCTGGTGGATCAGACAAACAATTGAACGGGCAATTATGAATCAAACCCGCACCATTCGCCTGCCTATCCATATAGTTAAAGAATTAAATGTTTACTTACGCACCGCAAGACAGCTGGCGCAAAAACTTGACCACGAACCGACTGCAGAAGAAATTGCAGAAAAGTTAGATGTGTCGACGGGTGATGTCAGTCGCATGTTGAAACTAAATGAACGAATTACTTCTGTCGACACACCACTGAGCGGCGATAATGAGAAGGCTTTATTAGATGTTATTGCTGATGACGATTCAGTAGGCCCGGATTATCGGGTGCAAAATGAAGACTTATCGAATTCGATAGTTGGATGGTTAAATGAGCTTAATACTAAACAACGTGAAGTACTGGCGAGACGCTTTGGTTTGCTTGGATATGAACCTTCAACGTTAGAGAATGTTGGTGCTGAAATTGGTTTAACACGTGAACGTGTGCGTCAAATTCAAGTGGAAGCGCTTAAACGTTTAAAAGATTTATTGGGCGCTCAAGGGCTTTCTGTTGAAGCATTATTCAGAGACTAATGGACAGTGAACGTTTACTGTCATAATTAAGTTACTGGTGATTAATTAATTTAACTTGAATCATTTGTGATAGCTAAATTTTGGATAACGTTAACTTAAGCTATTGTTGATATGCGGGTAAAGCCTATATGAGAGATTACTTTTTGCTCATGTGTTTAGGTTTATCCCGACAATCAATACCCACATCATTGATGTGATTGTGATCGATTGATCACTATTCGATATGACAATTTAAGCTCAGTTCAGCAACTTGTTAGAAAGACAATCCTATTGTCTATAGCCTATTTTATGCCTGTCTCACTCCTTCGGTACGTTTATCCTTTTGATGCAGTATATTGCTAAGAGCTAATTAATAGTGGGTTTGCGTCAGTTAATCGTAAATATCAAATGGAAGTCTTTGCAGACTTCCACCGTTGTTATCGTCGCGAATAATCACTAGCACTATTTGTTAGCTCACGTTGTTTAAGCGCTTCAATTCATATAAATAATCTAATGCCTGTTTAGGGGTTAAATCATCAGGGTTAATTAGTGCTAATTTTTCCAATACTGCTGATGGCTCTGGCACTGGCGGTAATAAATTCATACTCACTTGAGCCTGATTATGTTGTGGTGAACTCATATCCCTATTTTCAAGTTGATGTAGCTTTTGTTTTGCCGCCTTAATGACCGCTGCGGGAACCCCGGCTAGCGCCGCGACTTGTAAGCCATAACTTTTACTTGCCGCACCTTCTTGCACTGAATGCATAAAGGCAATGGTGTCGTCGTGTTCTATTGCATCTAGGTGCACATTCACTACTGATGGTAACAGCTCTGGCAGTTGGGTGAGTTCAAAATAATGAGTGGCAAATAATGTCAGTGCACTGACATTTTTCGCGAGATATTCTGCAGCAGACCATGCCAGCGATAAACCATCATAGGTTGAAGTACCGCGGCCTATCTCATCCATTAACACTAAACTGTTTGCGGTCGCATTATGCAAAATATTAGCCGTTTCGGTCATTTCAACCATAAAGGTGGAGCGACCAGATGCTAAATCGTCTGATGCGCCAATACGGGTGAATATCCGATCGATTTCACCAATTTGAGCTGAGTCAGCAGGAACAAAACAGCCTATGTGTGCCATTAATGTAATCAGTGCCACTTGACGCATATAGGTTGATTTACCGCCCATATTAGGGCCAGTTACAATGAGCATTTGCCGTTTAGGTGTTAATACCACAGGGTTAGCAATAAATGCCGCTTGACTGACGCGCTCTACCACAGGATGGCGTCCAGCATTGATATGAATACCAATATCCTGCGTCATTTGTGGACATTGATAATTAAGGGTTTCTGCACGCTCGGCAAAATTACTTAATATATCTAATTCGGCCGCGGCACTGGCAAACTGTTGTAACTCTTGTAATTTAGGTAGCAATAAGTCAAAAAGTTGTTCCCACAGTTGTTTTTCAAGTGCGAGCGCTTTGCCCTGGCTTGAGAGTACCTTTTCTTCGTATTCTTTTAATTCTGGAGTGATATAACGTTCGGTGCCTTTAAGGGTTTGGCGACGTTGATAACTCAGTGGGACTCTATCAGCTTGTAAACGGCTGACTTCAATGTAGTAACCATGGACGCGGTTATAACCTACTTTTAAAGTGTTAATGCCAGTTTGTTGTTTCTCGCGAGCTTCAAGTTCGACTAAATAATCACTTGCGCCTTCACTTAACTTACGCCATTCGTCTAATTCATTATTGTAGCCCGTTCGGATTACGCCACCGTCACGAATTAATACTGGCGGATTATCAACAATTGCGCGTGCTAATAAATCGTGTTGTTCTGGAAACTCACCCAATAATTGAATTAAAGCTGTCAATCTTGGTTGTTGGCATACGGCTAATGTTTGTTGAATTTCAGGTAGCAGTGCTAGCGCTTGCTTTAAACGTGAAAAATCACGAGGTCTGGCGCTACGCAGTGCCAAACGAGCCATAATACGTTCAATATCGCCTAAAACCTTCAGCTGCTCATGTAGGGGTTGATATATATCTTGCTCAATCAACTCGCTTACGGCGTTA
This sequence comes from Shewanella sp. 5S214, assembly GCF_041439795.1. NCBI lineage: Bacteria > Pseudomonadati > Pseudomonadota > Gammaproteobacteria > Alteromonadales > Shewanellaceae > Shewanella > Shewanella sp. 5S214. The sequence goes on along the minus strand of NZ_JBGOOV010000002.1, from coordinate 51,230 downwards.
TGGCGATATTGAATCGTTTGTCTATTTCGAAGTGGCTCATGGATCCAGCGTTGTAACATGCGACTGCCCATAGGCGTGGCAGTATTATCGAGTACCCACGACAGGGTATTTTCACGCCCACCAGACAAGTTTTGCGTTAATTCTAAGTTACGTCGCGTCGCGGCATCTAAAATAATGGATTCAGATTGATTAAAACGCACAATCGAATTAATGTGTGGCAGTGCCATCTTTTGCGTATCTTTGACATACTGCATTAAACAACCAGCAGCTTGTAATGCTAAGCGTGCATCACTAATACCAAAGCCATGTAAATCTTTGGTACCAAATTGACCAAGCAGTAAATTTACGCAAGTATCATAATCAAATTCCCACTCTGGACGGCGACGAATACCTTTCATATTATTGATTAATAACATGTCAGTAAAATCTTCACTGTAGAGCAACTCGGCAGGATTAGTACGTTGTAATTCAGCTTCTAGGGCTTCACGAGTAGGTAATTCAGCAACCACAAAACGACCTGATGAAATATCTAAGGTAGCGTATCCAAAACCGTTTTTACCTTGATAAAGCGCCGCCAGTAAATTGTCGTGTTTTTCTTGAAGTAAAGCCTCGTCCGTTAAGGTACCAGGAGTCACAATGCGTACGACTTGACGCTCAACTGGGCCTTTTGATGTCGCAGGATCACCAATTTGCTCACAAATGGCTACAGACTGGCCGATATTGACTAGTTTAGCTAAATAGCCTTCTACAGCATGATAGGGGATTCCAGCCATTGGGATAGGATCGCCGCCGCTTTTTCCGCGAGCAGTAAGTGAAATCCCCAGCATTTCAGAAGCGCGCTTAGCATCATCGTAAAACAACTCATAAAAATCACCCATTCGGTAAAACAATAACATATCAGGATGGGCCGCTTTTAAGCCTAAATACTGACGCATCATCGGGGTGTGTTTTTCTAAATCGCTGGTATCAATCACTGTCATTATGAACACTTCACTATTAATCAATCTTAGGACGTAAATCTTATGAGGCTAATCTTAACAATATTTGCCCCTAGGGTATAAATAGATTCAAACAAAAAAGTATATGGAGATAAAATATTGATGTAAAAAGGCAATTCACTAAGGTTTAAAAAAAATTGCCCTCAGCACTTGATACTGTATGACTATACAGTATACTGATGAACATAATGAAATGGTTTACATCATTTCACCTAAGTCAAAATAGCATTTTACTAAACGTATTGAATGCCTTAAGAGGGTTTTATAATGAAGGTTGATCCAAACAAAGAGAAAGCGCTAGCCGCCGTATTAAGCCAAATTGAAAAGCAGTTTGGTAAAGGCTCAATTATGAAGTTGGGCGAAGATCGCACAATGGATGTTGAAACTATCTCTACCGGTTCGCTTTCATTGGACATCGCACTTGGTGCGGGTGGTTTACCAATGGGACGTATCGTTGAAATTTACGGCCCAGAGTCATCAGGTAAAACCACATTAACTCTTGAAGTGATTGCCGCAGCGCAACGCGAAGGCAAAACCTGTGCGTTTATTGATGCTGAACATGCTCTTGACCCAATTTATGCCAAAAAGTTAGGCGTAGATATTGATAACTTACTTTGCTCACAGCCAGATACAGGCGAACAAGCACTAGAAATTTGTGATGCGTTAACGCGTTCAGGTGCGGTAGACGTAATCGTTGTCGATTCTGTTGCAGCATTAACACCAAAAGCAGAAATTGAAGGTGAAATTGGTGATTCGCATATGGGCCTTGCTGCTCGTATGATGAGCCAAGCGATGCGCAAACTTGCGGGTAACCTTAAGCAATCAAACACACTGCTTATTTTTATTAACCAAATTCGTATGAAAATTGGTGTAATGTTTGGTAGCCCAGAAACGACTACAGGTGGTAATGCACTTAAATTCTACGCATCTGTTCGTTTAGATATTCGTCGTACCGGTGCGATTAAAGATGGCGATGAAGTCATCGGTAATGAAACTCGCGTTAAAGTGGTTAAAAATAAGATTGCAGCTCCATTTAAGCAAGCTGAATTCCAGATCCTTTATGGACAAGGTATTAACCGTACCGGCGAACTAGTTGACTTAGGTGTTGCACACAAGCTGGTTGATAAAGCCGGTGCTTGGTACAGCTACAAAGGCGAAAAAATTGGTCAAGGCCGTGCCAATGCTGGTAAATTTTTGACTGAAAATCCAGCTATTGCTGATGAAATTAATACCACTCTTCGTGGCATGTTATTGAATGGTGGGGCTAACTCATCAGACTCAACCACTGAAAGTGATGAGAATATTGACCTTGAAACAGGTGAAGTATTCTAAATTAGCCAGTCATATTTATCGCGGTAGCGCTTCTGCGCGCCGCGAAAATTCCCGCCATAAAGTCGCCTCATTACAAGCACTCACCATCTTTTACACTCACCATATTTTAAACGTCATCCAGTCTAAATGTTGCAAATAATGGCAAACTCAGAGACTTTTAAGTGACACTTGTCATGCACAATGGCTAATCTTGCCAGCTATAGTCAACACCGCTTTAAGCAAAAAAATATCTAAAGCCTTTAACACCCTTGGTATGCATTTATTTGTGTTTGCTAATGTTAAGGTGATTGCATCATTTTTAAGTAAAGTTGGGTACATTGAGAAATGTACGGCGACAAGTTGCTCTATCAAATGTCGGTTAGGCTAAATAACATCCTTTTTAATAACATCCTTTTTAATAACATCCTTTTTAATCACATTATTTCTTATCACATCACGATTGTGCTGATTACCAGACTCGCCAGAATGTGAACTATCTTGGTTTCTTATGCGTTTGATTTGGTTGCTTATCAGATTGATTAGTCAAATTATGTCCTAGTCATGATCAACGAGCTTATTTATAGACAAGATAGAAATGCATATTCCGTTTAAATAATCAGTGGATTGAGTTCGCTATCTCCGTCGTTATCGAGCCAGTAGATCGTTATTCTATCGATTTTGTCGAGATTATAATCAACTGACTCAACTCGCTTCTTTCGACAAATTCAGTATATAATGCCTACATTTACTAGCTTGCATATCAAGCTCGTTACTTTTGTATTTTCTCTATTCAGGGCCATTTCATGTTTCAGACTACAGCAGAGTTAAGAAGTGCATTTTTAAAGTACTTTGAAGATAACGGACATCAGGTTGTTGATAGCAGCTCGCTCGTTCCCACTAACGACCCAACACTGTTATTTACCAATGCGGGTATGAATCAGTTTAAAGATGTGTTCCTCGGTATGGATAAGCGTAACTATAGCCGAGCAACAACATCACAACGTTGCGTTCGTGCTGGTGGTAAACATAACGATTTAGACAATGTGGGTTATACCGCTCGTCACCACACTTTTTTTGAAATGTTGGGTAATTTCAGTTTTGGCGATTATTTTAAAGAAGATGCGATTCGTTTTGCGTGGACCTTTTTAACTGAAACCCTCAAGCTGCCAAAAGATCGCTTATGTGTCACCATTTATGAAACAGATGACGAAGCCTATGAGCTTTGGACGCAAAAAATTGGTGTTGCACCTGAAAATATGATCCGTATTGGTGATAATAAAGGTGGCGCGTTTGCGTCTGATAACTTCTGGCAGATGGGTGATACCGGACCTTGTGGCCCATGTAGCGAAATTTTCTATGATCATGGCGATCATATCTGGGGTGGTCGTCCTGGTACGCCTGAAGAAGACGGCGATCGCTTTATTGAAATCTGGAATATTGTATTTATGCAATATAACCGTCAAGCCGACGGTGAAATGTTGCCATTACCTAAACCTTCGGTTGATACAGGTATGGGCATTGAGCGTATTGCAGCAATTATGCAAGGTGTGCATTCAAACTACGAAATCGATATCTTTAAACAACTCATCGCAAAAACGGCTGAAATTATTGGTGTATCTGATTTAGAAAATAAATCATTACGGGTTATTGCTGATCATATACGTTCTTGTGCATTTTTAATTGCCGATGGTGTTATGCCATCAAACGAAGGCCGTGGTTATGTATTGCGTCGTATTATTCGTCGCGCAGTTCGTCACGGTAATAAGCTTGGTGCTACCGATGCATTTTTCTATAAGTTAGTCCCAACACTCATTAGCGTTATGGGTGATGCAGCTAATGGTTTAAAACAAACACAAGCCATTGTTGAAAAAGCCTTAAAAGCAGAAGAAGAGCAGTTTGCTCGTACACTTGAGCGTGGCTTAGTGATTTTGGATGGTGCGCTAAATACGCTACAAGGTAATACTTTAGATGGTGAAACGGTATTTAAACTGTATGACACTTATGGTTTTCCAGTTGATTTAACCGCTGATGTTTGTCGTGAACGTGATATTAATGTTGATGAAGCAGGCTTTGAAGTCGCAATGGCGGAGCAAAGAAGTCGCGCACAAGCCGCAGGTAACTTTGGCGCAGATTATAATAGCCAATTAATTATCGACGCAGAAACCGCATTCAGTGGTTATACCGAGTTAACTGGTCAGCCTAATGTGATTGGTTTATATGTTGACGGTAAAGCGGTTGATACTGTGGTTGCCGGTCAAGATGCCGTTGTTGTGCTAGATAATACGCCATTCTATGCAGAGTCAGGTGGACAGGTGGGCGATAAAGGTCAACTGACAGCTGAAGGTTTACTGTTTATTGTTAACGACACGCAAAAGTTTGGCCCTGCTATTGGTCATGAAGGTCAATTAAGCCAAGGCAAATTAGTTATTGGTCAGCAGTTAATTGCGCAAGTGGATAAAAATTTACGTCATCGTACTCAGTTAAATCATTCCGTCACTCACTTACTGCATGCTGCATTACGTCAAGTGTTAGGCTCGCATGTGTCTCAGAAGGGCTCATTAGTTAACCCTGAGCGCTTACGTTTTGACTTTGCTCATTTTGAAGCGGTTAAAGCTTCAGAGTTAAAAGCGGTTGAAGATCTAGTCAATGCTCAAATTCGCCGTAACCATGAACTTTGCACCACAGAAATGGCCATTGACGAAGCCAAAGAAAAAGGCGCCATGGCATTATTTGGTGAGAAATACGATGACCAAGTCCGCGTGGTGACTATGGGGGATTTCTCTATCGAGCTATGTGGTGGTACTCATGTTGGCCGTACTGGTGATATTGGGTTATTTAAAATCACTTCTGAGGGTGGTATTGCTGCCGGTGTGCGTCGTATTGAGGCTGTCACAGGTATCGCAGCAATGGCTTATATTGCCGATCAACAAGCAGTATTAGATGAAGCCGCGCAATTACTTAAATCAGACAGTGCTTCAGTTGTGGCTAAGTTAAAAGCCCAGTTAGATAAAGTGAAGCAATTAGAAAAAGATTTGTCGCAGTTAAAAGATAAGTTAGCTGCAGCAGCCAGTGCCGATATGGCGGGTGATGCAGTCGACATCAATGGGGTTAAGTTGTTAGTTAAGCAGCTTGATGGCATTGATCCTGGTTCACTTCGTGGTTTACAAGATGAGCTGAAACAAAAGCTTAAATCTGCGATTATTGTCTTAGGTACGTCTAAAGACGGTAAAGTTAACTTAATTGCTGGTGTCAGCAATGATTTAACTAAAAAAGTTAAAGCGGGTGAGTTAGTGGCAATGGTCGCACAGCAGGTTGGCGGTAAGGGCGGCGGACGCCCAGATATGGCTCAAGCGGGTGGTACTCAGCCTGAGAATTTAGCCGCTGCATTAGCCTTGGTTGCACCTTGGGTAAACGAACGTTTAAGCTAATTAAATCTGTAAATTAACGATTTATCGGCAATTGAGTCATAAAGTCTACTATATGCAGCTTTATGACTTGAGTGCTATCAGTAGATTTGGCATAGTGAACTAACTTGCTAACAGTAAAAGCGTTTAAAAGGATTACCAGTGTCAGACAATGCTTTTTTTTGTGCTCAAGTGTAGTACTCTGATTTGGTATTTGTTTTCCATTGCTAGCGTTTTTGTTATTGGTTTGCCGTATTGGATTGTTTAACCAGCGAGTCGTATCGTGAATGTGATTAATTGACGGTTAACCTCGTTTCAAAAGATGAAAATCATCAAGTTTTATGATTTCTTAAGAGAATATGCTTTATAAACCGACGTATTCAGAAATTGATACTATGATTTTATGTAAAGCAGACCTTATAATGAGCGCATATTACGGATAAAGCGTGTTATGCAGATTGAACTTAAAGGAGCAGTCGAATGCTAATTTTGACTCGTCGTGTAGGCGAAACATTAATGATCGGTGACGAAGTCACAGTTACTGTGTTAGGTGTTAAAGGTAACCAGGTACGTATCGGTGTCAATGCACCTAAAGAAGTCTCTGTTCATCGTGAAGAGATCTATCAACGTATTCAGTCTGAGAAGTCAGGTACCCCTTCTGAAGGTGGTAATTACTAAGTTCGAGCATATTTGATCGATATCAAAAAAGTCAGCATTTGCTGACTTTTTTGTTTTCTGCATGTGAGATATTTCTGGCGGTTAAACAGGGCGGTTAAACAGGGCGGTTAAGTTTATATCCAGTATGGTTAGTCAAAGCGCTGCATATTATTTAAGTTAAGGCTTACTCGCATCTGTGTACCACAGCAGAGTGATTATATTTATAATAGATAGCACATTCATCGATACACGGGCGAAGACTAAATACAGGAGCGCTCAGGCGTGTTAGTTGCCCTTTCTTCAACGACGAGCCCAATCCGTTATCGTAGTGATCCAATAGCAGGATGCCTATTCTATGTTGCAAAGCAAAATGCTTTGTCTCTTGGCTTACCCTCCAGACGAGGTTGGAGTATTCGCTCTACGCGAGTGATATTAAAAACAGCCACCATGGCTTTGATTAAGACCTTGTTAAAGTATCTTACTGACACTCTAATATGAGCATTAGAAATCGCTTGGTTTTATTGTGTTGAGTCAGCATTAATCTATCTCAAAGGTTTTACCCTCGTTGAGCTGGCATTAAGTGGTCAATTATCGTTCAGATTATCAACTACATAAAAAACACTTAAACCGTTCATGTTAATCATTATGGTCACATTAATTATGACAAATGGCCTGGCGAAATTTTAATCTTCAAAACCTCATCTAAGTTAGTTAATTGATATGCTGATAATGTCGTTTGTAAAAAAAGTTTTTTATCGCTAAATTTCTAACAGACTTAACAGCGAGATAATGAGATTAAGGAAGATTATTTAAATCAATTTTCACTGAAAAGAACACTGTTTTTGTGACTATTTGAGTCTATTATCCCCAATGTGCTTAAAAACACTCCAAATGAAGTTAGGTTTCCTAAAAAGGGTTTGACTTATTTTCATCAAACAGTAATATGTGCGCCAAGAAACGGAGAGGTGGCCGAGTGGCCGAAGGCGCTCCCCTGCTAAGGGAGTATGGGCTTT
>NZ_JBGOOV010000002.1:0-43748 GCF_041439795.1 Shewanella sp. 5S214 | reverse complement strand
CAGCTGGATAGAGTACCTGGCTACGAACCAGGCGGTCGGAGGTTCGACTCCTCCCACGCGCACCATAATAAAAAAGCCCTGCATTATTGCAGGGCTTTTTTTATGGTTCATTTTTAGACTATTTTCTTATCCACGCCTAAGCCCTTTATCAACAAAAGCTGATATTTACATCTTTATTCACTTATCTCCCAAGTCGTGATTTGTTATTCATTTTATCAAGCTGTTAAATCAATAAAATATGACTCATATCGTTGTTCTTATCATGGTTTTACTAATTTAAAGCTTATTAAGCGAAATTCATTGATGATTTAATAAATTATGCCTGTATTTATTGAGATTTATTGATCCAACCTCATCTAATATCACTAATTTGGTAAGACCAATTTACAAAAAGATAGCATTGTGGCGCTAATTTGTTTATATTTTGTGACGGTTTTTTGGGTTTTAATCTCAGTTTGCTGTTTTACCATGAAAATACAACTTCATTGAATACGCGTTCAATATGAATATTTATGCTTTATTGAATAGTTGATGCGCTTTATGTAATCGTTAACGGTGTTCCTGTCTTGGTGCAGGTTTGTGATATTGCACCGCGATCGCGCATTAGCGCACGATACATAATAGCCAGCGCGATAGTTTGATGTTTAATAGAAAAAGTGAGGACACATGACATCGATATCAGAGCAGTTATCTGATGCACTTGGCATTATGGTAATGGGCATGGGCTTAGTATTTATTTTTTTGAGTATTTTAATTATTGGTATTGGCATTGTTGCCAAGCTTTTTCCTGCACCTATCGAGGAGCCTGTCACTGGGCCAGCAACGACAGGTTGTGCAAAAACCGTTGGGATAGATCCTAAGTTGGTTGCCGCTATCACTTCTGCGATACATCAATACCGCGCAAAATAATTTTGGAGTCATTATGATCAAGCCGTTAGCATTAACCGATGTTGTCCTGCGTGACGCACACCAATCAATACTCGCAACACGTTTACGTATTGACGATATGTTACCTATTGCACCACTGTTAGACAAAATAGGCTTTTGGTCTCTTGAGTCATGGGGAGGGGCCACATTTGACGCTTGTATTCGCTATTTAGGTGAAGACCCTTGGGATCGCATTCGTGAACTCAAAAAAGCTATGCCTAATACCCCGCAGCAAATGTTGCTTCGAGGCCAAAATTTATTAGGTTATCGTCATTATGCCGATGATGTTGTTACGCGTTTTGTCGAACGAGCGCATGCCAATGGTGTCGATGTATTTCGTATTTTTGATGCGATGAACGACGTGCGTAATCTTGAAACCGCGGTTAAAGCGGTTAAAAATGTTGGCGGTCATGCTCAAGGAACAATTTCTTTCACTACTAGCCCAGTTCATTCTGTTGATACTTGGGTCGATATGGCAAAGCGTTTAGAAGATATGGGCGCTGATTCATTATGCATTAAAGACATGGCTGGTTTACTTAAACCGATGCAAGCTTACGATCTGATCAGCCGTTTAAAATCGCAAACCGACCTAATGGTGTCGATGCATTGTCATGCAACAACGGGCCTGAGCACGGCTACATATCAAAAAGCCATTGAAGCGGGTGTTGATGTGCTCGATACCGCTATCTCTTCAATGAGCCAAACTTACGGCCACAGCGCCACAGAAACCTTAGTGGCTATGGTTGAAGATACTGACAGAGCAACCGGTTACGATATGGTGTTGCTAGAAGAGATTGCCGCTTACTTTCGTGAGGTGCGTAAAAAGTATGTGCGTTTCGAAGGTGCATTAAAAGGTATCGACTCACGTATTTTACGCGCTCAAGTGCCTGGTGGCATGTTAACCAACATGGAAAATCAATTAAAAGAGCAGGGCGCTGCTGATAAAATGGATGCCGTGCTTGAGGAGATCCCGCGGGTGCGTGAAGACTTAGGATTTCTTCCATTAGTCACCCCAACATCACAAATTGTTGGTTCGCAATCGGTGATTAACGTATTAATGGGCGAGCGTTATAAGTCCATGACCAAAGAAACCGAAGGCGTGCTCAAAGGCGAATACGGTGCGACGCCAGCGCCGGTTAATGCTGAGCTTCAGGCAAGAGTGTTAAAAGGCGAGCAGCCTATTACTTGTCGGCCGGCAGATTTGATTGCACCCGAACTCGACAAACTACGTACTGAATTAGCTGAAATATCTGCAGATCAAGGTATCTCGTTAGCTGCAGACGTTGACGATGATGTAATGACTTACGCCTTGTTCAATCAAATTGGTCTGCAATTTCTTAAAAATCGCGGTAATCCGGATGCATTTGAACCTATACCAAGCGCCGACGATCTTAACGTTAAAGTCGATAGCGGCCCTGCAACGTATCGCGTCAATGTAGAAGGTCAGCATTTTGTCGTCGAAGTCAGCGAAGGAGGGGAAATAAGTCACATTGCGCCAGCTTCCGCTTCAGCCGCGCCAGCAGTTGCAACGCCAACTCAAATTGCCTCACCGCCTGCAGGCGAGGTTAAGTGCACTATGGCTGCGCCATTATCGGGTAATATTTTTAAAGTGCTAGTGAGCAATGGTCAAGCGGTAACAAGCGGTGAAGTGATCATCATCCTTGAAGCAATGAAAATGGAAACTGAAATTCGCGCTCAACAAGATGGTGTTGTCACTCAGTTAGTAGTTAAACAAGGTGACAGTGTAACCGTAGGTTCAGCATTGTTATCATTAGCATAAGAGGTCGAGATGGAAGGATTATTGGCCTTTTGGGCAGAAACGGGTATCGCTAACTTTACTGGTGGCCAGCTGCTAATGATGGCTGTTGGTTGTTTGTTATTATTTTTAGCAATAATGAAAGGTTTTGAACCGTTATTATTATTACCCATTGGATTTGGGGCAATATTAGCCAACATTCCTAATGCCGGCTTTACTGATGAAGGTGGTTTATTATTTTACGCTTATCATGTTGGGATCGAGACTGGGGTGTTCCCGTTACTCATCTTCATGGGTGTCGGTGCATTAACTGATTTCGGCGCACTAATTGCTAACCCTAAAACGCTACTACTGGGTGCGGCTGCACAATTTGGTATTTTTGCCACCTTGCTCGGTGCTATTGCCTTAAATTGGGTGCCTGGGTTTGAGTTTAGTATGCAAGATGCTGCAGCCATTGCGATTATTGGTGGTGCAGACGGTCCAACGGCGATTTTCTTAGCCTCTAAACTCGCGCCAGAATTGTTAGGGGCAATTGCTGTTGCTGCATATTCATATATGGCACTCGTGCCGCTTATTCAGCCGCCAATTATGAAACTGCTCACGACCAAAGCCGAGCGTGAAATCAAAATGGAGCAATTGCGTGAGGTCAGTAAGAAAGAGAAAATTATTTTCCCACTGATGGTGCTTGGTTTAACCATTTTGTTTTTACCCGCGGCAACGCCCTTAATTGGCATGTTCTGCTTGGGTAATTTAATGCGCGAATCTGGCGTGGTTGATCGTTTATCAAAAACAGCTCAGAACGAGTTAATCAATATCGTAACGATCTTTTTAGGTCTAGCCGTTGGATCTAAGTTATCTGCGGATCAATTTCTACGTATCGAAACGTTAGGTATTTTAATCCTGGGGGCGGTTGCGTTCAGCATTGGTACCGCTTCTGGTGTATTGATGGCTAAATTAATGAGTAAGCTTTCTGGTGGAAAAATTAATCCACTTATTGGTGCCGCTGGGGTTTCTGCTGTGCCAATGGCTGCCCGTGTGGTTAATAAAGTTGGTTTAGAGGCTAACAACCAAAACTTCTTGCTGATGCACGCGATGGGACCTAACGTTGCCGGTGTTTTGGGCAGTGCTGTCGCTGCTGGTGTGTTATTGGCTGTTTTGGGCTAAAGCGTCTATTTTCTGCTTAAGCAGACTCATCGAAATGCAGCCTAAATCTTAATGGCTTTAGGCTGTTTAGTGAGTCTACTAAGTTGATTTGATTCGTCTGTTTACTGTTGATTATTATGGGGATGGTGGGATTTTAATGGTCTAATTTTGCTTAGCTGTTTTAATCTTTAAAGCGGTTACTGTGGTATTTAGTCGTACGAAGAGAGATTTGTCTTTGCAATTAATAGCAATAAGCCAGCACGATAAAGTGCTGGCTTATTCATTTATACAATATTGTTTTCGGTGTTATTAAGCTGTTTGCTCAATTGGCTTGTCATCCGAGTAAAACTGTTCAACATCAAGCTGACCTTCGCTCTTACCAATAACAACCGCGGTCATCATGTCGCCAGTGACATTCGTTGCCGTGCGGATCATGTCAATAATACGGTCAATAGCCGCAATAAAGGCGATACCTTCAAGTGGTAAGCCTATTACGCCTAATGTCACAGTTAACATCACCATCGCGCTACCTGGCACACCTGCGGTACCGACAGAAGCAACCGTTGCCGTGACTGCAATTAACATATAGTCAGTCATGTCGAGCGGGATACCGTAAATTTGTGCAATAAAAATGGCGGCAATCGCAGGGTAAATACCACCACAACCGTCCATGTTCATTGTTGCGCCCAAGGGTAATACAAACGCACTGTATCGTTTTGATACGCCCATCGCCTCTGAACAACGGGTACTGGCAGGTAAGGTTCCGAAACTTGATGCAGTACTGAAGGCTACGATTTGCGCTGGCATGGCTTTACGGAAAAACTGCACAGGACTTAACCCTGCAGCAAACTTTACTAACCCGCCGTAAACAAAAATGATATGGATGAGTGCGGCAATATAAATCGCCATAATAAACTTACCTAATGGTAATAATGTGCTCAAACCATACTCACCTACAACCCACGCCATTAGGCCAAATACGCCAATTGGTGTCAGTTTTAGCACCATACGGGTTAATTGAAACATCACTTCAGCACCAGCTTCAATAACGTTCTTTAACGGTGCGGCTTTTTCGCCGACTGCATTAATGGCAATACCAACTAGCGCGGCAAATACGATGATTTGCAACACATTGCCATCAGCTAATGATGCAAACGGATTGACTGGGATCATGTTGAGCAACACTTGGGCGAAGCCTGGAATATCACGCTCGCGCACCTCTGTTGTGGCTAAAGCAAGATTACCACCCATATCGATCAGACTGCCGACCGTTAAGCCAATAAATGAAGCAATTGTGCCGGTAAACATAAACATGGCTAACGTTTTAAAGCTTAAACGCTTTAAATTACCCTGCGAGCCTAGAGAGGTAATGCTGACCACAATGGCACAAAATACTAAAGGCGCGACCAGCATTTTAATGGCACTAATAAACAAATCACCCAGCGGTTTTAACATTATCGCCGATTCGCCTAATCCGACACCTGTGAGTGTGCCTAAAACAAAGCCAGCAATGACTTTCTGCCAAAAAGGGATGCGTTTGAGGGTTTGCAATATCATGAAAGTTCCAAATTATGTCATTATGGCGCTACTCAATTTGAGTAGACAAGGTCGTTGTGCGAGACTCATTATGTTTATTAATGAGTTATGAATTACTAAAAAGTTAACCTCTCTATTGACGACATCGTGCGATATTACTGGCTAGTCTTTAAAAAAATAGCCGGTGTTAACGCTTAATAACGATCAATTAAATTCGTTAAGGTTAATAAATATTAATCGTATTGTATGAAGTGATCGAATGACAAACAACGTTATTTTATTATAACTTATAAGAATAAATAAATTTGTTATTATAACTTTAAGTATTTCACTCCCTATTAACGTATTTGCATGATACCGACTTTAATTTTGTCAATTTAGTCAGAAAAGCTTGCGTTTTTTGCGTAATTCATCGTTTTACCACTAGGGTGTTCAGGCCAATATCTTGGCCTAAGATACATCACTTTAATATTGATACACTGGATCTTGAGCGAGATATGTTGGGCTTATATACATATTAAAGGTCCAATAAAAATAAATTGAATAGTGAACATAATGAAACTATTAATGCGTATTAAGGTCTATTGATGACAAATTTATGGTTAATGTTCAGCGGCGCGTTTTTAGCCGCCACCTTACTGCCTGGTGGCTCTGAAGTCTTACTGGTAGCGTTACTTAATCAAACCCCCTCTTCATGGCTTGAATTATTGATACTGGCTAGTGTCGGAAATACACTCGGGGCGATAACCAGTTATGGTCTTGGTCGAGCAGGGCGATTAGCCAAAAATCCTCAAGATATTCAAAGCCGACAATATCGTTATGCGCTTGCGTGGATAGAAAAATATGGTACGTGGGCGTTACTGTTATCTTGGTTACCAATAATTGGTGATTTATTATGTTTACTGGCTGGATGGCTTAAAATTCCTATTGTGCCGGCATCATTTTTTATGTTTGTCGGTAAGCTTATCCGTTATAGCCTCATAGTGTTACTGGTGATGTATTCGGTCGATTTTTGATAGCCATTATCTGTGTAACCGTCATGGTTATATTTGTTATAAAAGGAAGGAATCAGTTTTGAAACTAAATGTAAATAAATGGATACTGGCTGCTGCCATCAGCGCAGCGTTGAGTGGTTGTGCATACAACGCTCAGCAAGCATCGAGTTTACCCCAAGGTGTCACCTTAATCGAAATCGCGACCCCGCAAGAAAACCAAGTGAGTATTCCTTATAAAAAATATCAGTTAGCCAATGGTTTAACGGTTATTTTACATCAAGATAAGTCAGATCCTTTGGCTCATGTCGATGTGACTTATCATGTGGGATCGGCGCGAGAACTAGCAGGGCGCAGTGGTTTTGCCCATTTATTTGAGCACATGATGTTTCAAGGTTCACAGCACGTTGAGGATGAACAACATTTTAAAGTGGTGACCGAAGCGGGCGGAACATTAAACGGCAGTACTAATACTGATAGAACCAATTACTTTGAAACGGTTCCGAGTAACCAGTTAGAAAAAATGCTGTGGTTAGAGTCGGATCGTATGGGTTTTTTACTGCCAGCGCTCACCAGCGAAAAATTTGAGGTGCAACGTGAAACCGTTAAAAATGAGCGCGCACAGCGCATCGATAACCGCCCTTATGGTCGTTTGAATGAACGTTTTAACCAAGCATTCTATCCCGCTAGCCATCCTTATTCATGGCCTGTTATTGGTTGGCCAGACGACTTAGATCGCGCCACAGTAGATGACGTTAAACATTTTTTCCAACGTTGGTATGGACCTAACAATGCCACCTTAACCATTGGTGGTGACATTGATGAAATGCAAACATTGGCGTGGGTGAATAAATATTTTGGGGAAATTCCAGCGGGACCAGTCGTCAAGCCTGAAGCGAAAACCATGGTCACATTGGATAAAACTCGCTATATCTCGATGGAAGATAAAGTACACCTACCGCTTATTTACGTCGGGTTTCCAACCGTTTATGCGCAGCACAAAGACGAGGCAGCCCTCGATTTACTGGCTAATATTCTTGGCGGCGGTAAAACATCACTGATTTATAAGAATTTAGTTAAAGATGGCTATGCAGTGCAAGCTGCGGTCAGTCATCCATGCCAAGAGCTGGCCTGTCAGTTATCACTTTATGCAGTGGCCAATCCCGCTAAAGGTGGCAGTCTTGCCGATCTTAAAACTCGAATTAATCAGACTATCAATGAGTTTGAACAACGTGGCGTAACCGACGATGACTTACAAAAAGTGAAAGTGCAGTTCGAAGCAAATACTATTTTTGGTATGCAGAGTGTGGCCGGTAAAGTGTCCACCCTTGCTGCGAACCAAACCTTCTTTGGTCAGCCTGACATGGTGGCATCTGATTTAGCTCGTTATGCTAAAGTCACCAAAGCCGATGTGATGCGCGTTTTCAATACTTACATTAAAAACAAACCCATGGTGGTGATGAGTATTGTCCCTGAAGGGCAAACGCAATTGATTGCTCATGCAGACAATTTTATACCAACCACTATGCCTATTGCACAAGAAGCGGTCACAGGATTAACCGACATCACTTTTGCAAAGTCTTCATTTAATCGCAATAAAATGCCTTCATCTGCTGCAGCACCTTTGTTAACCGTTCCGCAATTGTGGGACAGCAAGCTTGCCAATGGCATCGAAGTGATGGGCACTGAAAGTGATGAAACCCCAACCGTTGAACTGCTTATTTATCTTGATGGTGGTCATCGATTAGACCCAGCTAACAAAGCCGGTTTAGCAGAATTAACTGCATCTATGCTTAATGAGTCAAGCGAGCTGCGAAGCAGTGAAGATTTAGCTGGCGCGCTTGATATGCTTGGGTCATCCATTAGCTTTGGTTCCAGTGATTCACAAAGTTATATCAAGGTATCGAGTTTGACCGAAAATCTTGATGCTACGCTGGCACTGGTTAAAGAGCGTTTGTTTAGTCCAGGTTTTGTTGCCGCTGATTTTGAACGGGTTAAGCAACAACAATTGCAAGGCTTACAACATCAGCTGTCCGATGCTAACTATCTCGCTAGCACTGGTTTTTCTGCTTTGTTGTATGGTGAAAATAGTCCGTTGGGCATAAGCAGTGATGGTACGATTAACACCATATCAGCGTTAACTCTTGATGATGTGAAGCAGTTTTATCATCAGCAGTACCGTGCCGGTAATGCTCAGATGGTGGTGGTATCAGACTTAAGCCAGCAGCAGATCATGCCGAAGTTGTCGATGTTTGCTCAGTGGCAAGGTGAGGCAACGCACTTTGCTGCATTACCTGCATTGCCAGCCCACCCTAAAAATATCGTTTATCTGATTGATAAACCGGGTGCGGCTCAATCGGTTATTAATATTGGTCAGGTGTCGTTACCCTATGATGCTACCGGTGATTTCTTTAAAGCCTATTTGATGAACTATCCATTAGGTGATGCGTTTAATAGTCGAGTTAATCTAAATTTACGTGAAGATAAAGGTTACACCTATGGTGCTCGCACTCAATTTAGTGGTGGTGAAGATACCGGTAAATTTATGGCTTATGCCAGTGTGAGAAGTGATGTCACAGGCTTATCTTTGGCTGAGTTTGTCAAAGAAATTAACGCTTACCAAGCTTCAGGTATGACAGACGAAGAAAGTGCCTTTATGCGCAGTTCAATTGCCCAAAGCCAAGCATTAGAATACGAAACACCGTATCAAAAAGCGGGCTTTTTAAGAATGATCCAACGCTATCAGTTAGCTCAAGATTTTACCGCTGAGCAAGACCAAATAGTCAACAGTATTTCGACGGATGAACTAAATAAATTGGCCAGTAAGTTACTTAATATCAACGATATGGTTATGTTGGTGGTGGGAGATAAAACCACAGTTGAACCGCAACTAAAAGCGCTAGGATATCAGGTTGAAATGGTCACGCTTGCTGACTAGTTGAACACTTGTTCCTAATAGGGTTAACAGTCGCCTTGAAATAAGTTAATGTTAACCCTATATAGATATAGCCCAAGCTATTTTAAAATAGGTTGGGCTATATCGTATGCTTTAATCGTAATATCATTCTGTGTCGGTTAATGAGTGAATAGCAGAGAATGTTTAAGGATCCATTAACGGTGACATAGAGTGTTGCCGTTTTTAATTTCACCCTCATAAACACGCTAATTATACTGAGTTACACTTTTTTCGCGTTTTCAGTAATAATCTCGTTTATTATCAGGTCCAGCTGTTTACTCGCAATGCGAATCCATAAAAGAGAGTAGTAAATTGAAGTCTTTCAATGAAAAAGTCGAACACTTAAGCGACACTCAAGGCCGTGAGGCTTTATTGGGCATGTCACGTGGTATTGAACGTGAAGCATTGCGTATTGATGAAAATGGCCATCTAGCACAAGACGAACACCCAAAAGCGCTTGGTTCTGCTCTTACTCATTCGCGTATCACTACCGATTATAGTGAAGCTTTATTAGAATTTATTACGCCGGTAAGCCACAGTGTTGATGAGTTATTAGATGGGTTAACCCAAACCCATGCATATAGTGTGCGCAATTTAAACGGTCAAAAATTGTGGCCTGTCAGTATGCCATGTTACGTCGGTGACGTCAGTGATATTCCGGTTGCACGTTATGGTAGTTCCAATAACGGTAAAATGAAAACGCTATACCGCAAAGGATTAACCCATCGCTATGGTGCGTTAATGCAAATTATTTCCGGGGTGCATTTTAATTTTTCTGTGTCGCAAGATTTATGGCAACGCCTGTATGACGACAAAATTGCTAATGGCAATGGCAGCGCTTGTTGCAGTAAAAATATTAGCCTTGAAGATTTTATCTCAGAATCCTACTTTGGCCTTATTCGAAATTATCGTCGTTTAGTGTGGGTATTACCGTATTTGTTTGGCTCGACGCCGGCATTATGCAGTTCGTTTATTAAAGATCAAGATGTCGATTTTGAGTTTCAAAAAACCGGTAAAGGCACCTTGTATCTGCCTTATGCAACGTCACTGCGCATGAGTGATTTAGGTTATACCAATAAAGAACAAGACACGCTGAATATTAGTTACAACTCATTGCCTGAATACCTTGAGGGTGTGGGCGCTGCGATTAAGATGCCCTCGAAAAGTTTTGCTAAAATCGGCATTAATGTCGATGGAGAGTATCGCCAACTCAACAGCAATATATTACAAATTGAAAATGAGTTTTACGCCCCCATACGCGCTAAGCGTGTGACCAAAAAAGGTGAAAAACCTTCACAAGCTTTATCGCGTGCAGGGGTTGAGTATATTGAAGTGCGCGCTTTGGATGTGAATCCATTTAGCCCTGTTGGTATTGACGCCACTCAAGTGCGTTTTCTTGATCTGTTCCTGTTGTATTGCCTATTATCTCCTTCTGAAAATACTGATGAGGTCGGTGAGGCTGAAATTGCCGCTAACTTAAAAGCCGTCGTATTAGAAGGCCGTAAGCCAGGACTTGAACTACAGCGTAATGGCAAAAATATTGGATTAACGCAATGGATGCATGAACTCTTTGCACAATTAGACACTATCGCTAAGCTGCTCGACGGCGATGATAGCTATGCCTACAAAACTGCATTGAATACTTGGTCAGAAGCCATTGATAACCCAAACAAAACGTTATCAGGTCGAGTGATGAATGAGGTCGTCCTTAAAGGTACCGATCACGGCGTGTGGGTTAAACAATTGGCGAATGATTACCACGAGTTTTTAAGCCATTACCCATTAAGTGATGAGATTACAAAATCTTATGAGGATGAGGCGAAAAAATCTTTACTTGAATTACAAAGTTTAGAGGCTCAACCACAAGATAATTTTGCGGTTTTCTTACAAAATTATTTTAATGATGTTGTTCCTGCTGGCACTTTCGAGGCGAAATAAGCGATGCAATTTTATTCATCTTGGCGAGCACTGCTGGTTGCGGGCGCGGCATTGGCTATTCAGGGCTGTGCCTCATCGCCAGATGATATGGTTGAATGTGGTACTGTGTCGAGCTATGTAGAGCCCGACAACAGTGCTAATTTATATCGTGTCGTGGTCACTCATTTAGACGGCGTGCCAGTTATTTCAAGACCGAATTATCTATTATCGCCAGGCGAACATACATTTACTGTGGCAGAACTGATTAACTCACCAGATTTGAAAGTGTCATTATCAGCTCGTAAGGTAAAAATGCTTTCGGTTAATGTCGTTGCCGAGCAGCAATACCATATAGCGGCTAAATTCAATACCGATAAAATCTATATTGGTCAAAATCAAGGCTATTGGCAGCCAATAGTTTGGCAAACCGAATTTCATCAATGTGAAATGAAACGCTAAGCATAATTGCATTGATTTTTAATTGATGTAAAACTAAATCCAGAATCAATATCTTAGGTGCTGGTAGAGGTGTTATGAAGTGTTTTTTAGGTATCGTTAGCGTTGTTTTATCTCTGTCATTAGCGGGCTGTGCCACTTCGCCTCCAAAAGAGCCTGATAATTTATGTTCTATTTTTAAAGAACATCGTTCGTGGTATGACGCAGCGGTTAATACACGTGAAAAATGGGGCGTGCCTGTACATGTTCCTTTAGCGATGATGTATCAAGAAAGTTCCTTCAAGCATAATGCTGCACCACCAATGGAATACTTTTTAGGTTTTATCCCCACAGGACGTGCCAGTGACGCTTATGGATATGCGCAAGCCAAAACCATGACTTGGAACGATTATGTTCGTGAAACAGGTAACAGTTGGTCTAGCCGCAGCGACTTTGACGATGCGATGGATTTTATGGGTTGGTTTATCTACAAAACAAATAAAATTAATGGTGTATCCAAGTGGGATGCTAAAAACCAATACTTAAATTACCATGAAGGCTGGGGCGGTTATAAACGTGGCAGCTATAAAGCCAAAAAATGGTTAGTCCCGGTAGCGAATAAAGTCGATCAACGTTCAAAACGTTATGCTGCGCAATATCATCAATGCAAAGAGAATTTAGATTCGTCATGGTTGTGGCGATTATTTTTTGATTAACCATATAGCCTCCTTGTGAGGCTATTTATTGTGCGTAAAACATCCACTTACTCCTTAAATACACTCGATTGTAATAGTTGTGTTTACATTTTGTTAAATCGTCAATATCCTGCATTGTGTAAAATGTTGTCAACGATATTGCGGATCCCAATATGCAAACCCAAAATAATAATAAATTGCAGTTAAAAGTGGTGCTACTTCCGGCGTTATGCCTGATGCTAGCAATGTTGGCGATTTTTTTTATGTCAGCGCCAGTTGATCAATCTACGGTGTTAATCTTGCTAGGGTGCACTTTAGTGATCCAGTCATGGCTTGGCTGGTTGTTATTTAATCAAGCGATTAACCAGCGTTTAGCGGCACTTCAAGATTATTTAGCCTTAGTCGTGAGTACTGAAACCGCACCACAGAAGCGCCTAGTCGATCCGATTGATGATCAACTCGGTCACATTACTAACCAGTTCAGTGCCTTTATTGAAGGCTTAAAAGTCGTTTTAGCTGAGATTAGACAAGATGTACAAACTTTTCACCATGGCTCACAGGTACTCACTGAGCGAATGAGTTTAGCCGAGCAGTCGATTAGCAATAGTCATGGTGAGAACGAACATATCACCTTATCTTTAAACGCCATTACTCAAACCGCAGATGACTTATCCTTAAGTGCTGATGACCTTAAATCGACCTCAGTTAACCTGACCCAGTTATTACAGTCTGGTAATCAAGACGCTATCGCCAATCACCAAAGTATGACTGATTTCACCAATGGCATTGATGTTATGGTGAACGACTTAGATCTACTCAATAAAGACAGTCAGAAAATTGGTAGCGTACTTGAGGTGATTAAAAGTATTGCAGAGCAAACTAACTTATTGGCACTTAATGCCGCTATCGAAGCCGCTCGTGCGGGTGAGCAAGGCCGAGGTTTTGCTGTGGTTGCTGACGAAGTGCGAGCATTAGCCTCGCGCACCCAAGAGTCCACCGTCGAGATACAAACCATAGTGGAAGCACTGCAAATTAAAGCTAATAATGCGGTTAATGGCATCAGTAAAAGCCAGCAGATAAGCCAAGTCGGCCTGCAACAATGTCAGCGAGTCACTCAAGCATTTGATAATATTGAAGTGGTATTTACCCAGCTTGATAGTGTCGCTAGCAACATTGCTGATAGTATTTTGGGCCAGCAAGCATCAACTAATTCAATTAATCAACGCGCGGCAAAAATGTCGAGTTTAAGCCAAGATGTTCATGACCATTTAACTGTGATTGCCGAGCGGGCGCAACAGCAAAAAGTCACCGCTAACAAGCTTGATCAAGAGTTAACCCGAGTGTGCGTGTAGTTGTGTTTGCCGCTAAAAAACTGACATAAAAAGGAGCCTAGGCTCCTTTTTTATTAACGTGTTTATTGCCAAGCGCTTGGCAAATTGACCGGGCAAAATTTACTTGGCAAACTCAGCTAAAATCCAATCTAATGGTGCTTGATACTGTTGTGGCATCCACCTTTTAAGCTGATTGATACTGTCAGTCAGCATAGGGTTATTATGCACAGACAGATTCAAATGACCCACTTTGCGCCCCACGCGAACTTCTTTGTTATACCAAAACAGCTCCGCATTAGGCAGGCTTAACCAGCGATCGTCTTTATCAACGCCGATAAGGTTTACCATCACGCATTGAAAATTCACTTGTGGCTGATGCAAAGGTAAGTTACATAAAGCCCGTAAATGCAATTCAAACTGATTGATATGACAACCCGCTTGGGTCCAATGGCCAGAATTATGCACTCGCGGTGCTAACTCATTCACCATTAAGTGTTCACCAACACGGAAACATTCCATTGCCATTACACCGACGTATTCAAGACCATGCATGACCTTGCTTAGCATGTCTTCCGCTTCAGCTTGCAAAGGTGCTAAGCGGCTTAATGGCGCGATAGAGGCCATTAAAATACCGTCTTGGTGCAAGTTAAGTGTTAGTGGGTAGAACAAACAGCGGCCATCTTGAGTGCGAACACCAACTATCGACACTTCTTCATCGAAGTTAATCGCTTGTTCGGCAATTGCTTCGTTGCGCCAATCGGCAGGGATGGTTGTCGATTCTGCCTGTTTTAACCAATGTTGGCCTTTACCGTCATAACCGCCGGTGCGACGTTTTAATAATACCCGCTCACCATAAGCCTTATGCAGGGCTTCGGTGCTGGTATTGTCATCGACTAATTGCCAAGGTGATGTGGCGACAGCTAATTCATCGAGCAGACTTTTTTGAGTAAAGCGATCCGCTAAACGACCAAATACTGGACCATTAATAAAATGTGGGTGTTGGCTGAGTTGTAAACTGAGCTGTGACTCTGGCCATTGCTCGCGTTCAGCGGTAATGATGTCATCAGCTTCTAGCGGTAATTGCGCATCTGATGGCGTCATAATATCAACCGGACGCACATTAATGCCTAACGGCTGGCCAGCATGACTGAGCATGGCGCCTAATTGACCGTCACCCAATACCCAAAGATTTTTTGGCAAAGTCATTAGTCTTCTCTCGGATCGGGATTATCAAGGACCGAGCGGGTTTGCTCATCACGAAATGCTTCTAAACGTTCAGCTAAAGCGGCATCGCTAATCGCCAAAATTTGACTGGCTAATAAACCGGCGTTAAATGCACCAGCAGTACCGATAGCCAAGGTGCCAACGGCAATCCCTTTAGGCATCTGTACAATAGACAATAGACTGTCCATGCCAGATAGTGCTTTGCTTTGTACTGGGACACCCAGCACAGGCAAACGAGTTTTAGAGGCGATCATGCCAGGTAAATGGGCTGCGCCACCTGCGCCACCAATAATGACTTTATAGCCTTTATCGGCAGCGGAACTTGCAAATTCCATTAGCTTGTCAGGTGTTCTGTGAGCTGAAACGACTTCAACATGGTAAGGCACTTGTAACTTATCCATAATTTCAGCGGCGGCTTCCATCGTAGGCCAATCACTTTTCGAACCCATTACAACAGCAACTAGGGCTTGCATGTTAACTCCTTAACGTACTTATTCTATTAGTATATTTAGTTAATTCGCTCATCAGGATACCGCGGCGATTAACGTCAATATTAAGGCGATAAAAAAGGTGCTAGATAATAGCATAAGCCGTGCTCTGTTGGCTGCAATTCAGTGTTTTATGAGGCTAACACTCAGTTTCTAAATACGAAAACTAAGCTGGAACATCCAAGTTATCAGTCGCTCAGATTTTTATTGGTGCTGGTTTCAATCGCGACGAAATGATCATTTAAATAACCCTTTTTACTTATCTCGTCGTTATTAGTCGCAAACGCCATCTTGTTTGATTATCGCCAATCGGCTTATAGCCAATCGAGCGATCACAAATGAGTTGATGAAAAGCGCTTAATAAAAGCAAAATGATGAGGGAAACAGCATGAACACTAAAATAAGTCAAAACCTAAGTTATCACTGCAAGCGGTTACAGCACAGTGTGTTAACCATAACGATAAGTGCCATGATTGTTAGTGGCTGCGCACCAGAACCCAAAGAAGGTTCTCAATCTAAGGCGCAAGATGCGACGATTGAAGTTGAATCATCACTTCAGCAAGCGTCAAGCAAACAGGGGCAGATACAGGCTTTGAATGATGCATCACCAGTTTCATACCAACAAGCAGCCAGTCTTGTCACTGAAGAACGGCAATTGACACGCACAAAAGCCATTGATCATCCAGCTGGTTATCGCAATGTCACTTCCTTGGAGGCCATGAGTCGTAGCATGACATTGGCGCCAAGCAATAATGATAAGTTTGCATCGGTAGTGCAAAACGGCAATATGGTTGCGGGTGAAACACCTGTATCAACCTTTTCAATTGATGTTGATACAGGCAGTTACAGCACCACGAGAAAATTGATTAATCAAGGTCAGTTGCCGCTTAAAAATAGCGTCAGAGTAGAAGAGCTGGTTAATTATTTTAGTTATGATTATCCCGCACCAACAAGAGAGAATACGCCATTTAGTGTGACAACAGAGCTTGCTCCTTCACCTTATAATCAAGATACTCAGTTACTGCGGATTGGTATTAAAGGTTATGACATTGCGCCCGACAAGCTCGGAGCCAGCAATTTAGTGTTACTTCTGGACGTGTCTGGTTCAATGTCATCTAACGATAAATTGCCCTTATTGAAACAAGCACTGCTGATGCTCAGTCAGCAGTTATCGGCGCAAGATAAAGTGTCGATTGTGGTGTATGCGGGAGCCAGTGGTGTGGTGTTAGACGGTGTCGCTGGTAATGACTTTAGCGCGATTAACATCGCACTCAGTCAGTTAAGTGCGCAAGGCGGCACTAACGGTAGCCAAGGGATTCAGCTGGCGTATCAAATAGCACAAAAGCACTTTATCGAAAACGGCAGTAACCGCGTTATTTTGGCCACAGATGGTGACTTCAACCTCGGTATGACAGATCATCAACAATTAGTTGATTACGTTGCCAGTCAAAGCAAAAAGGGGATTGGCTTATCAACCCTAGGTTTTGGTCTAGGCTCCGGCACTGCCAGTTATAACGACCATTTATTAGAGCAATTATCAAATAAAGCCAATGGTCAGTATGCCTATATTGACACCCTCAATGAGGCCAGAAAAGTCCTTGTTGACCAACTTCATGCCACCCTGCTAACCATTGCTCATGATGTCAAAATACAAATCGAGTTTAATCCTGCTGTCGTGTCAGAATATCGCTTAATTGGTTATGAGAATCGTATGTTAAATCGCAGCGACTTTAACAATGATGCCGTCGATGCTGGCGAAATTGGCGCGGGGCATACTGTGACTGCTTTATATGAACTACGTTATAACGACAGCCATCAGCGCTTAGTTGATCCACTGCGTTATGCTCAGAGCCAGTCTGAGTCGGTTAGTGGGGCTAAAAACACTAATGAAAGTCGAAGCGGGCAGTTAAGTACTGTGAATGAAGTGGCATTTTTAAAGTTGCGCTATAAAGCTATTGGCGAACAAGCTAGCCAATTAATAACTTATTCGATCAGCCGTGATCAGCAGTTAACACATTTACACCAAGCCAGTGATGATTTTCGCTTTGCTGCCGCCGTCGCCGGATTTGGCCAATTACTTAATCATAATGATTATGTCCACGATACTGATTATACTAAGTTAATTACCCTTGCAGAGTCAGCTATGGGCCAAGACCATTTTGGTTATCGCCATGAATTTGTGCAAATGCTTAAAACCGCGAGTGTACTTTCCCAAGCGTTAGCGCCGGGTGTCAATCGGCTTAATCAATAAGTGCATAATTAAAAGGATTAAATAGTGTCAACATTGAAACAGCCAACGCAACAGACTTTTGCCATACAAGCCGGCAGTGACGAGCAGCTGATGTTAGATTATCAGGCCGGCGATATGAATGCCTTTGAAACCTTGTACCGTAAGCATAAAGGACCTTTGTATCGTTATTTTGTCCGCCAATTACATCAGCAGCAGTTAGCAGAAGATTTATATCAAGATACTTGGGGTAAAGTGATTAGTGCTGCAGCGCAATATCAGGTAACGGCTAAATTCACCACATGGTTATATAAAATTGCCCACAACTTATTGATAGATCATGTGCGTGCGGTTAAGCCATTGGACAAGTTGGCTCCACTTGGTGAAGACGAGACTATGGATAGCCTAGAAGCTGATAGCCAAGCCTCACCAGAGTCGCAATTACAGCAACAGCAACAAGTCGATATGATGAAGCAATGCATTGCAAAACTGCCGCCTGTACAAAAAGAGGCTTTTTTACTCAATATCGAAATGGGGATGACCGCTGCCGCGATAAGCGATATTGCTAATGTGACTTTAGAAGCCACAAAAAGTCGTATTCGATATGCTTATCAAAGTATTAAGCAATGTATCGCTAACCAATGGCAGGAGACATCATTATGAGTCA
The DNA here is from genome assembly GCF_041439795.1 of Shewanella sp. 5S214. Classification (NCBI taxonomy): domain Bacteria; kingdom Pseudomonadati; phylum Pseudomonadota; class Gammaproteobacteria; order Alteromonadales; family Shewanellaceae; genus Shewanella; species Shewanella sp. 5S214. The sequence goes on along the minus strand of NZ_JBGOOV010000002.1, from coordinate 25,454 downwards.
GCAACAAGATCATGATGCAGAGTTCACTGCATTACAAACAGAAATCAAAGATGCTTACCATCAGCAACCTTTAGAGCAGCCATCGGCTGAACTGGATGAGGCTATTTTAGCCAAGGCGCGAGCGGGATCTCATGTATCTGCTCAAAGCAAAAAGTCGACAAAGTCACTGTGGCAACGTAATGCCTGGGCATTTTCAAGTGCTGCATCAGTGTTGCTGGTGGCTGGATTGTTTATGTTAAATCCAAGCATACAACAGCAAGTGGGTATCGACCTTGAGCCGAGTTCATCGGTACAGCCTGCTTTATTACAACAGACTAAGAGGCTTTCAGCTGATGCTGCAACCGAAAAGTCGATAGTGGTAGAAGGTTTATCGAGCAGTGCCGAGCGTGGTGAAAATCAACCTCTCAGTCGTGGCGCCGCCAATATCGAGTCCGCCAGTGCTGCGCCAGCACAATCGGATACAAAACAAGCTGTTGTCCCCAAAGGCAATGAAGCCCAATCGCCAAAAAATGCGCATGGATTACAATCGCTTGCTAATAACAACGAGGTGCAATTAATGAAGCAGCAAGATGAAAGTTCACTAAAAGGTGATATTCATTTAGATACGCCTGATGTCGCATTGGCCCGATTAACCGTATTAATGGCAGACAATAAGCTGATTCAGGCGGAACGTTATATGCTCACTATCGATCAACGCTTCCCTGAGCTATCAGATCCGTCGCATCCACTTTATGAGCAATACCATAAAATTAAACTGCAGCTAACCTCTCGATAATTCACGCATAACACTCGTGAAAATACTCTCAATAACCCAACGGCTAAGCAAATACTGCTTAGCCGTTTTTGGTTACATTTTTGTGCTGCAAAAACAGCCATAACTCTGCTAACGTGAAGCGATAAATAAAAACAGTCTATTAGACTTAATAAAGGAAGCTCCTCACCATGAAACTTCGCCGCTCTGTTGCGCATTGTATGCTGGCTTTAGGTACTTTAGCGTGTTCATCAATGATATTCGCCAATGCCTCTAATCAAGGTTATTACCGCGCTCCTGCATTACACGATCAAACCTTAGTGTTTACTGCCGAAGGCGATCTTTGGACTACTGAACTCAGTCAAAACCAGAACCAAACTAAAGCCAGTCGCTTAACCAGTTTGGCGGCAGAAGAGTTGGACGCAACAATTTCTAAAGATGGTAAATGGGTGGCGTATACGGCCAATTATGAAGGCGCAACCGAAGTGTATGTGATGCCTATTGAAGGCGGCGTAGCTAAACGCGTCAGTTTTGAAAACAGCCGAGTGCGATTACAAGGCTGGACCGCATCTGGCGAAGTATTGTATTCCACCGACAACGCCTTTGGCCCAGCTAACTTTTGGGTGCTTAAAACCGTTGACCCACAAACCTTAACCATTACTGATTTACCGTTAGCTGACGCCGTTGAAGGCACCATAGATGATAAAGGCGAGTATGTGTACTTTACCCAATTTGGTCTGCAAGTCAGTGGCGATAATGTCAAAGTATATCGCGGCGGCGCTAAAGGTGAGATTTGGCGTTATAAGCTAGGCAGTAAACAAGAAGCCCAGCGGTTAACTGCAACCCATGACGGCTCAGTTAAACAGCCGATGTTATCTAATGGTCGAGTTTATTTTGTTAGTGATCAGTCCGGTAATGACAATATTTGGTCAATGACAGTCGATGGCAAAGACGTTATACAGCACACCAAATATACCGACTGGCAAGTGCGTGATGCCCAACTTAATAATGGTCGTATTGTATTTCAGCAGGGCGCCGACATTAAGTTACTCAACTTAGCGAATTTTACTGAGTCAACATTAGACATCGAGCTTACCAGCGACTTTACTCATCGCCGCGAGCAGTGGGTTAACGACCCAATGGATTATGCCACCTCGACAGTGTTTTCGCATCAAGGCGATAACGTGGTCATTACCGCCCGCAGCCATGTGGCAATTGCCAGTAACGATGGTCGCCGTTTAGTGCAAATAGACTCTCCTGCCGATAGCCGAGTACGCGATGCACTATTAAGTGATGATGGCAAATGGGTTTATGGCATTAGCGATGCATCTGGTGAGCAAGAAATTTGGCAATATCCAGCCGACGGTTCAGCTGGCGCGAAACAGCTCACCAAAGATGGCAGCACCTTACGCACCAGCTTGTCGTTATCGCCAAATGGCCGTTATTTAGTGCATGATGATTACATGGGTAATGTGTGGTTATACGATTTAAGTCGCAACAATAACCAAAAAATTATCCAAAACGGCGAGGGGTTAGGCCCTTATCAAGATATTACCTGGTCTGGCGACAGTCAGTTTATTGCCCTAACCAAGGCAGAAATTGGCAAACAACGTCCGCAAATTGTGTTGTATTCCATTAACGAATCAAAAGCACAAACCTTGACCTCAGACAAATACGAGTCGTTTTCACCCAGTTTTAGTCACGACGGTAAATGGTTGTATTTCTTGTCTAATCGCGAATTTAAAGCCACCCCAGACTCGCCTTGGGGTGACCGTAACATGGGGCCGATATTTGACAAACGCACGCAAGTGTTTGCCTTAGCATTAGATGCTAAAGCGTCGTTTCCGTTTGCCAAACCAACCGAGCTTACTGTTATCAAAGACGCTAAAAAAGCCGACAGTAAAGACCAGGATACCCCAGCAAAAGTCAAAGTAGAGTGGGACGGATTAAACCAACGCTTATGGCAAGTGCCAGTAGATGCTGGTAACTACAATAGTTTAATCGCAACTAAAGATAAGCTGTATTTATTGGATGGCAGCCAAGATAAAAGTGAGTTAAAACTGATTAAGTTTGATCCGCTCAATATTAAGGTTGATACCTTTAGCGAAGATGTCGGCCAATATTCGTTATCAAAAGATGGCAGTAAAATTATGCTGCGCAAACAGTCTGACCCTAAAAACCTTTTGATTGTTGATGCCGGAGACAAACTGCCCAGCGATGTATCACGCGCCAAAGTCAGTACTGACCAATGGCAGTTAAGCATTTCGCCACCACAAGAATGGCAGCAAATTTTTGAAGATGCATGGTTAATGCATCGTGATTCGTTTTTTGACCCGAAAATGCGTGGTGTGGATTGGCAAGCAGCCAAAGCCAAGTATCAGCCTTTGGTTGATAGGCTGACCGATCGTAATGAGCTGAATGACATTTTCATGCAAATGATGGGTGAACTTAACTCATTACATTCACAGGTGCGTGGTGGTGATATTGCTCAAGAGGCCGATGCCGCCAAAGCTGCTGCATTAGGGGCTAGGCTGACACAAACCGACAAAGGTGTCGTGATAAGCCATATTTATCAAACCGACCCTGAGTTGCCATTGTCGGCATCACCCCTAGCACGAATTGAAGTGGACGCTCAAGAAGGTGATGTGATTGCTAGCCTCAATGGCAAGAAAGTCACTAATATTGCTGATGTAACGCAATTACTGCGTAATCAAGGTAATAAGCAAGTGTTACTGGGTTTAGTTCGTGGGAAAACAGCTCTCAATACCATAGTAACGCCCCATGATATTGGTACCGATGCCAAGCTACGTTACCTTGATTGGGTTGAGCATAACGGTGACAAAGTAGCCAAAGCCTCTAAAGGTAACATTGGTTATTTGCACTTGTATGCCATGGGCAGCGGTGATGTTGAAAGCTTTGCTCGCGAGTTTTATACCAACTACGACAAAGAGGGGTTAATCATTGATGTTCGCCGCAATCGTGGTGGTAATATCGACAGCTGGATTATCGAAAAACTGTTACGTCGTGCGTGGGCATTTTGGCAGCCAACCCATGGCAGCACGAATGCAAACATGCAGCAAACTTTCAGAGGCCACTTAGTCGTATTAGCTGATCAAATGACCTATTCAGATGGTGAGACTTTTTCTGCGGGAATTAGAGCGCTAAACATTGCGCCTATTATTGGTAAACAAACTGCAGGCGCTGGAGTGTGGTTATCGGGTCGAAATTCGGTGACCGACAAAGGCATGGCGCGGGTAGCAGAATACCCACAATATGCCATCGATGGTCGTTGGATTGTTGAAGGTCATGGGGTGGAACCCGACATTGAAGTGGATAATTTACCTTATGCCACTTTTAGCGGTAAAGATGCACAACTTGAAGCAGCGATCAGTTATTTAAAAGATGAACTAGTACAGCAACCTATAAAGCCATTGAGCGGATTACCTATACCTAAAACAGGTTCTGCGGCAGACATTAAAACCAAGTAACCTCACATTGGTTTAAGTAAAACAGTAAAAAATAACCCTCTCACGCATAATGCTGAGAGGGTTATTATTATTGATTTATCACAACAAATACTTAGTGTTTTATTTCAACTTCGCATGCTAATGAGTTAGCAATAAAGCAATTTGCATGGGCTTTTTCATGTATTTTAGCTAACGTTTCTTCGTCAACGTCAACCCCTTGTGCAAATGTCACTTTTGGCGCTAATGTCATTTTAACCACGGCCACTTTGCCCGCTTCATTTTTGCCTAAATCAGCAGTGGCATTATCAACATAACTGGCCACAGGCAGCCGCTTTAAATGGGCAATCGCTAAAAAGGTCAACATATGGCATGAAGACAAAGCCGCGAGCAAACTTTCTTCTGGATTCACTTTATCCGCGTTGCCTTTGTATTCTGGCGCAGATGACGCTTGAATGCTTTGCCCTGTGCCAAACTTAACCTCATGATCGCGATTAAATTCACCTTCTTCACTAGGTGAAGACTGCCAATTTACCGTTAATTTAAAGCCCATTTTGTACTCCCCAAACCCCATTAAAGTGGTATTTATAACAACTTAATATAGCGTGTATTACCGCTGAACAGCGGGTACTTACCAAACGGTAACACATCTGTATTGATTCAACACCAAGCGTACCCCAATGTCCATTAATTTGATCTGAATAGTCAAATTGAAACACCCACCAAATGTGACTAAATCGTGGTAATCAATGTTGCGAAACCGCTATGCATCAAAGTGAATCAGATAACTTTAAAATCAGTTGCTTACATGGTTAACATGACTATTTAGTTATGTGTTTTAAAACAAGGTTATGTTATCAATTTGTAATGAATACGTATGCATTGTGTTGTGTGTTATTCAAGCTAATGCCTAGTATATCGGAATAATAAATGTCCAATATTTAGATTTGTCTGCGCGAGATAACTGAGTATTGGATCACTAATAAGTCGATATGGTGAGGGAAAAACCAATGCTCAAAAGCAAACCCAGTTTATTGTCATTAGCCTTAGTGGCAGCAGGTGTGAGCGTGATGTTCATGCCTCATATTGCAATGGCTAATGATGATGTTAATCCGCTTGAACAGCCAAGTGCCGCTAAACAAAGTATTGAAGTCAATAAGCCTGCGACGACGGCCGATGACGCTAATGCAAGTGAGCTTGTCGCCACCAGTGCTGTAGTCAGTCTTGCAGCAAGTGACGAGCCGATTGAACGTATTGCGGTCAAAGGTTACAGCCGCAGTCTCATTGATTCACTTAACTCAAAACGGTTTAGTGACACAGTGTCAGAGCAGTTGTCGGCAGATGATTTGGGGGCATTGCCTGATGTATCAATGGCAGATGCATTAACACGCTTACCGGGGATTTCTGCAGTACGTACTGGTGGGCAGGCGGCAGAAATTAACATTCGCGGCATGTCTGGTGGGTTTGTATTTTCGACCTTAAATGGCCGCGAGCAGGTATCAACCAGCGGTTCGCGCAGTATTGAGTTTGATCAATATCCCTCTGAGTTGATTAGCTCAGCAGCGGTTTATAAATCGCCTAAAGCATCGCTTATAGAAGGCGGCGTTGCAGGTACGGTTGAGTTACAAACCGTCAGCCCACTGAGTATCGATAAAGATTATAGCTTTGTTATTAATGCCCGGGGTATGCATAACGATCGTGCCAGTGAAGTGTTTGGCGCAGAAGAATATGGCAGCCGTTTAAGCTTTTCTTACCAAGGTAAGTTTTTAGAAGATACCTTAGGTATTGCAGTCGGTTATGCCCGCCTAGAACAGCCCAGTGTTGCCACCCAATTTATTGGCCTAGCGTACAACGACTCAAAAGAGCTAGATGGTCTGGCAAACGACACTAACGGCCCGGTTGATAACCCAGACTTTGAATACATCAGCGAAGGGTTTGAAATGCAGCATTTAGGTGGCGTTGAAACTCGCAATGGTTACATGGGCGCAATTGAGTGGGCACCCGTTGATAACTTTGTGGTTAAAGCCGATGCATTTATGTCTCGTTTTGACAGCGAATCATTTGCACGAGGATTTCGAGCAAAATTGGGTGGTCGCAATGCCAGTGTCGCCAATCCTGTATATGATGGCAACAGCGTGATTGGCGGTACGTTTAATCGCACCTCTAAAAGCTACACTCGAGTTGAAATTGTTAATGATGACAACCAAGATTTTGATGAAGTAAACAGTTTTGGTGTCAATGCGGATTGGCAAGTTACCGATAAGCTCAATGTCAATCTTGATGTGTCGTTGTCGTCAGCCAAAAGTGACTTCCGTAATGGTTTATTGTGGTCAAATGTGGCCGTCGATGCCAATGCCGACACACCGATATTCGATGAGAATGTGTCAATTAGTTACTTGCTCAATGGTCTAGATTTACCCGATATCGGTTTTAATCAAGCGGAGGCTTTTTCTGATGTAGACCGAGTGATGGTCAGCAAATACGGTATTTATCCTTTTGTGAATGAGGATGAAATGAAAGCCTACCGAGTCGATTTTAAATACGATTTAGAAACCGACATTATATCCAGTGTAGAATTTGGTGCCCGTTATTCAGATCGTACTTACTCTAATAATCGTTCGGTATTTGAATACGGTAACGACGGTGCTTTTTCAAAGTCTGAGCCACCGCTTAAACTGACCGAAGACATGACCACAGTTGTCGATTGGCAAGGTGATTTTAGCTACTTTCCTTCTTACTTAGCGATTGATTTGGACGCAGCATTAAATGCTTGGTTCCCTGATGGTATTCCACAACCGGTACAAACTTGGGGTAATGCTGACGGGGTTGTAGATCCTCAAGGCTATACCACTAACTACTCTTGGACTGTTTTGCAAAGTGGTGAAGTGTATGAAAAAGTGATATCTGCCTATGTGATGGCCAATATCAATACTGAAATTGGCGGCATGCCAGTGACCGGTAATATTGGTGTGCGCATGGTTGATACCGATCAATCTGCCACTATGCTACAAAACGTTGATGGCGATATTAACCTCGGTGCGCAAAATATTACTGACAGTATTGGCATTATCAACCAAAACTATGTGTCGACGGTTCAAGGTATCAGCTACACCGATTACCTACCATCGATTAACTTAAATTTTAAAATCACCGATGACTCTCAAATCCGCGTCGCGGCTGCCAAAGTCATGTCACGCCCGCCAATTAACCGCTTAGCGGGCGATATCAGTGCGTCGGTATCAGACGATGGCAAGATTAATGGTTCGAGCACTAATAACCCATTTTTAATGCCATTTTATGCCGATCAATATGACCTGTCTTACGAGTACTATTTTGATGAAGGCGCCTTTGTTGCGGCGGTATTCTACAAAAATATAGACTCATTTATCGACACGATTGCCATTGAAAACTTCGATTTTCAAGCAAATGGTTTTAACGTGCCAGATTACATTGTCGATGAGATCAGTGGTGAACAAATTGCCACCACTAACGGTACCTATACCACCGCCGTTAATAATGCCAAAGGCGGTTATATTCGCGGCTTAGAACTGGCTTATACCCAAGTGTTTGCCTCACTTCCTGATGCATGGTCCGGCTTAGGCTTTAATGCCAGCTATTCGTATACCGAATCAGAAGTGCAGTCTATTACTAGTCTTGGTGGCGACACCACAACTCAAGACCTACCGGGCTTGTCTAACAACGTGGTCAGTGCAACCTTGTTTTATTCCTATGAAGGGTTTGAAACTCGTGTCAGTGCGCGTTTTCGCGACGAATTTGTGTCTGAGCAAGTGGCCATTAATGAGCAAGTGGTGAACTTTGACGCAGAAACCGTGATCGACTATCAAGCATCTTACCAAGTGAATGACGGCTTAGGCCTGCTGTTTCAAGTCAATAACCTCACCGATGAACCGACTAAAAGTTATTTCGGTAACCAAAATAAAACCGGCACTTTACAGTACTTTGGCCGCGAATTTTATTTGGGGTTCACTTATGCCATGTAACCAACAAGCGGGTTTATTGCTTAATCTGAACTCGGGATGAAGTGTGTATTTATAACGATAATAATCAAAACCTTAACTAGATTTCACTGCCAAACTTGTCATTTGTTTTACTCACAAGGTGAATTAACGCGTCAATAGCGAGCCTATGGCAAATTAATTCAACGTAGTTAGCAAGACAAAGGGTTGTTTGAAAGGCGTTTATTATCTCGAGTTCAGGTTACTTATAAAAACAAATAAAAATTATCCGATTGCCAATGGGCAACATGCGATAGGGAGAAGTCAGTCATGATGATTAAATCAATAATGTCGACGATCAGTGTATTTGCGCTAAGTATGGCCACACTGATGGGTTGTGGTGGTGATTCGTCAGCACCAGGGGAAGTATTATTAACTTGTAATGTACCCAATGTGCCTAATGCCGCGGGGACTGAATGTGTGGCGCCGCCGCCACTAAGCTGCCCAGCACCTAAATTTCCAGATGTTAAAAATGAAAGTTGTATCGTTGGCTACAATTCTGAACTACCTATGCCTGTTGTATTGGCTGGGCCAAATCAGGCTGTGTTGTATTACAACCGTATCAAAGACAAAGACAACAGCAGCAGTAATCCAAATTATCCCGGTTATAAACTCCACACTTGGAACAACGACACCTGCGATGCCTATGCGCCTCCATATGACTCAAGCGACTGGGCCAATGGTCACTCGTTCGATGGTATCGATCCCAACTATGGTGCTTATTGGCTAATTAACTTAAAAGACGGCTATAGCGACTGCGGCAACTTTATTATCCATGTTGGGACCGAAGGTTCGGGTAAAGCGCTGGGTGACACTGACTTAACCATGAACCTTAAAGCCTATGAAGATGATAGTGCGCCAGAAGCACAGTTTAATCGGGCTAACTTCACTATTCATGGTGAAGGAGATGTGTATGATTATCCTATTTTAGACGTTGGGTTTTCTATTGATGGTGCCAGTGCGCATTGGTTAGATCAAAACACTTTTGTATGGAATGAGCCTGCCGACGGCGTGGCGAAGTTTGTCTTACATCACTCAGCCACTGCGGGTATTGAGGTCGATAACGACGGTAATATCAATGGGGCGCAGCTAGAGTTAATCGAAACTGAACTCAGTGATGCACAAAAAGTATTAGTGCCACATTTAGCAAGTTGGCCAGCCTACCAAGCTAGCTTTACTGCCGATGAAGCGAAAGCCATGGCCAAAGAGCAGCTGGTGCTGGTGGCTTACGATAGTGATAATAAACCCATAGCAGCAACGAATGTGCAGGTCGCTAAAGTGCTCGATGACTTGTATACCAAAGGTGATAATGACGCCGACGAGGCTAATTTAGGTGTGATTTATGACGGCAGCAACATTAGCGCCAACGTATGGGCACCAACGGCAATATCCGTTAATGTAAAGATTTTTGACAGCGCTAAAAAGCTCACTAAAACCCACGCAATGACCTTAAATGCAGCAAGCGGTATTTGGTCCTTTAGCGGTGACATGAGCTTAGACCGCCAATACTATCGCTATGAGCTGAAGGTATATCACCCCATTTCGAAGAAAATAGAAACCCTAGAAAGCACCGATCCTTACTCATTAAATGTGTCTACTAATGGCCGTTATAGTCAGTTTATTCATTTAAGCGATGCTGATCTCAAGCCCGCTGGGTGGGACGGTCATACGGTAATGACTGTTGAAAATCCTGAAGATATCGTGATATACGAAGGTCATGTGCGTGACTTCAGTGCTCGGGATGAAAGCACTTCTGCAGCTAACCGTGGTAAGTACCTAGCATTTACCGAGACGGGGAGTGCGCCAGTTGAGCATTTACGTAAATTGGCTGAAACAGGGGTAACACATTTTCATGTGCTACCAACAACGGATATTGCCACTATCGATGAAGATCTCACAAAACGCATTGAAATCACCGATACACTCGGCAAATTGTGCACCCAAATTAGCGATACAGCTAACGCCTGTAAAACTCAAGATAAAGCCGCGACAATCGCATCTATTTTAGCTGACTTCTTACCTGGTTCTGCAGACGCACAAGATTTAGTCGGCGCGCTACGCAGTTATGACGGTTTTAACTGGGGTTACGATCCGCATCACTTTATTGCACCAGAAGGCAGTTATGCCTCAAGCCCAGAGGGTATTGCACGCGTTAAAGAACTGCGCGCCATGAACCAAGCGCTGCATGAACTTGGCTTACGTGTGGTACTCGATGTGGTCTATAACCATACTAGTGCATCGGGCCTATGGGATAACTCAGTATTTGATAAGCTTGTACCGGGTTACTACCACAGATATAACGAGATCAGCGGTAAAATAGAAACCTCTACCTGTTGCGATAATACTGCTACCGAGCACCGTATGATGGATAAGTTTGTCACCGACTCTCTGGTGATTTTAGCTAAAGAGTACGGTTACGACGGCTTCCGTTTTGATGTGATGGGTCACATGCCCAAAAGCAGTATTTTAGCCGCGCGTGATGCTGTGCAAGCGGTTGATCCCGACAACTATTTCTATGGCGAAGGTTGGAACTTTGGTGAGGTTGCCGACAATCGCTTATTTGAGCAAGCTGTACAAGCGAATATGGCGGGTTCTGAAGTAGGAACGTTTAACGATCGTATCCGTGAAGCTGTGCGCGGTGGAGCATTATTTGCTACAGACAAAAAAGATGATTACTTACGTGATCAAGACACCTTACGTTTATCCATGGCAGGTAACTTACAAAACTTCGTGTTAAAAGACTTTAACGGTAATTCAGCTAAAGGCAGTAGCTTTAGCTGGAACAGCCAACCAACAGCTTACGCGTTAGACCCTGCCGACAGCATTAACTATGTGTCCAAGCACGACAACGAAACATTATGGGATATTTTACAATACAAACATGATGTTGGTTTATCACTTGAACACCGCGTTCGGGTACAAAACATTGCCGCAACCATTCCATTAATGAGCCAAGGTATCCCCTTTTTACAAATGGGTGGCGACATGTTGCGCTCTAAATCGATGGATCGTAACACCTATGATGCCGGCGATTGGTTTAACTGGGTCGACTTTACCAAAAACAGCAATAATTGGAATGTTGGGTTACCGTTAGCACAAGATAACGAGACTAAGTGGAGTGTGATTAGTGGGATTTCGGCTAACCCCAATGCTGCTGCATCTATGTCTGAAATCGATTTTGCATCATCGGTATTCAATGAGTTCTTGGCCATCCGTCACCAAAGTAAATTGTTCCGTTTAACCACAGCGCAAGACATTATCGACCGAGTGGGCTTTCATAATATCGGTAAAAACCAAAAGCAGGGCGTGATTGTGATGAGCATTGACGACGGCGCAGGCTTAACCGATATCGATCCAAGCGTTGATGCCATTGTGGTGATGGTTAATGGTAGTGCTCAAGAGCAAACTCAGACCATTGCCACCGCTAGCGGTTTTAGCTTGCATGCAAAGCAGCAAGTGTCGATAGACAACGAGGTGCAAAACGCTAGCTTTACTCAAGGAGATGGTGAAGGCACATTTACCGTACCCGCTTACACCACTGCTGTGTTTGTTAAAGTACAAGGCGAAATGCAAGGCGAGGGCTTAACAGCCAATGCGACAGCAGGCGCACCAGATGTTGTCCCTTTTGGCAGTACAGATGTATTTGTGCGTGGCGATATGAATGGCTGGGGTGAGGTTGATAAGCTCACTTATGTCGGTAATGGCGAATACCGTATTGCGATTACCTTAACTGCAAATAGTTATAATTTTAAACTGGCATCAGCAGATTGGAACACAGTTGATTTTGGTGCAATTTCTAGTGATGTGGCCGTTGTTGATGAAAATGTGGCTGAATTGCTTGCTGCCAAAGGAGCTAACATGACCTTTACAGCATCACGTGACGCAACCTACGTGTTCTCATTAAATGCGGCAGACAAGCAGAACCCTGTGTTATCGGTATATAACCAAGAGCCTTTTGCTGACACCCCAGTATATTTACGCGGTGACATGAATGGCTGGTCTACCGATAATGAAATGGTCTATTTAGGTGGCAGTATATATCGTGCTGAAGTCATGGTTACCGCTGGAACCAAAGGCTTTAAAATGGCCTCTAGCGACTGGGATAGCGTCGATTATGGTAGCTTAGATGCAGATGGCACAGTGCAGCTGAGTATTGGCAAAGCACTGGCTGTAAAAGGTGGCAATTTAAGCATCAATATTGAAACAGATGCGATGTACAGTTTTACCTTTGATATGAGTAATCGTAATGCCCCTATTTTGACCATCGACAAAACAGACATGTTTGTCGGTAATACCGTTTACATTCGAGGTGGCATGAATGGCTGGGGCGAAGTAGATGCATTGGCCTATCAGGGATCATCTATTTACCAAGTCGATATTGTGTTAGCCGCCGGTGATAATGAATTTAAAATCGCGACAGCAGATTGGTCGACAATTGATTTTGGTGCCATAGCAGGCGATGACGCTGTGAGTGAAGGTTTGTTGAAAACCTTAGCGAAAAAAGGCGCAAACATGCACTTTAATGCCACAAGCGCCGGTACCTATCGCTTTACGGTAACAGGTCCAAGCTCTGAGTCACCTACTTTATTAGTGACAAAGTTGAACTAGGTTTAGTGATTATCCAGTAAACACAAAACCCAGCGCAAGCTGGGTTTTATTTGTTTAATTAAAACGGTTTAAGCGTCTTCTGTCGTCAGTTTACTAATTAATTCAGCAATAGTGTCGGGATCTTGTGCGCCAGAGACTAAATATTGTTGATTAAACACAATGGCGGGGACGGCTTGGATCCCGCGGCTGATCCACAGTTGCTCTTCCTCTTTTACCGCAGTTTCAAAGCGTTTGTCTGTGAGCACTGCTCGTGCCTCATCAGCATCTAAGCCTACCTTTGTGGCTGCTTCAATGAGAACTTCAATGTCATCTGGGTTTTTCTGATCAGTAAAGTAGCTGCTGAACAACGCCAGTTTCAATTCAGTTTGCTTGCCAGACTCCGCCGCCCAATAAAGTAGCTGGTGGGCCTGTAGCGTGTTATAAATTCGCGATGCGTCAGAAAAGTTAAACTCAAAGTCTAAATCGGCACCCATTTGGGTTAATCGTTGACGATTTTGTGTACTTTGTTCCGGTGTTGAGCCGTATTTCTCGGCAATATGTTCACCTAAGTGTTGCCCTTCAGGCCCCATTGCGGGGTTTAGCTCAAACGGATGCCACTGCAATTTAACCTCTAAATCGTCAAATTGACTCAATGCTTGTTCAAGTCGGCGATAACCAACAATGCACCATGGGCACATTACGTCAGAAATAATATCGATTTGCAGTTGATTCGTTGCCATAGGGATCCTTTATAAAAAATTAATTCGACTTCATTTACTAAAGTCTAAACAGATAAAAAATGTATAGTTGCTTACAAAGTAACTGCTTTTAGTGGTTATTTGTTTGGTTTGTAATCACTTGTGAGAACAAGCCAAAAGTTGCAACCTTTGTGACATTATTGTGTCTATACTTAATCAGTAATCTGATGTTTAATCAATGTAGGGGTTAGGTCAATTTGATATACCCCATGCACGTTTATTAATGGCACAGTGATAAAGTACGCAAGGAGATATAAAACACATTATAGACTTGAGTACTTGTGACGCAAAGCACATGCCCTATGTCTAAATATGTCAGTCTGCATTTGTGCAACACCATAATTTATGTCAGCATGCAGTTGTGACACGCGATAAATTTGGCAAGTAAATTCTTTTAAGGACAATCTATGAAAATAAATCTTTCTGGTCACCATGTTGATGTTACAGACACTGTCAAACAACACGTAGATGAAAAATTCGCTAAAATAGCTAGCCATTTCCCCACGCTTATCTCGCTAGATATCATCATTGCTAAAGAGCATGGTGAATATGATGTTGAAATTAGAACTAACTATGAAGGAACTCGCATTGCTGCTAAAGGTACTGATTTAGTCATGTATCCCGCTATAACAAGCGCTGCTAAAAAACTCGATGCGGCACTAAAGCATCGTAAAGGTCAATTGAAAGCAGATTTACATGAAAAACCAGATGTAACTGCACCAGAAATTGCTTACGAAAAAGTTCAAGAAATGGACTTACGTTAAGTACATTCGTTGATTAAACGACATTAAAAAACGCAGCCTAAGCTGCGTTTTTTAGTTTGGTCTGCTCAAAACACTAATACTTCAAAACACTAATGCTAGGGAAGATGACGTTTGGCTCGCGGCTAAGTCATCTAGTTCCTAGACTTGTAGCGTTTCTCGTTTCAGCGAGTTTTATTCTTCGTTAATCTCAGCGTTGTGATAAACGTTTTGTACGTCGTCACAATCATCAAGAGCAGCTAAGAATTTTTCAAAACTTTCAATGTCTTCGCCAGTAAGTTCTGTCATGGTTTGTGGCACAAATGCTAAATTTTCTACCTTAAAATCAATCTCTGGAAAGGCTTCAGTTAACACTGTGCGGGCATTGTTAAACTCTGACACTGGCGCAAATACGCTGATGATGCCATCTTCAAGCTCTACATCGGCAACGTCGACGTCAGCCATCATAAGCAGTTCTAAAATAGCTTCATCGTCATCACCATCAAATACAAATACTGCTTGATGTTCGAACATATGGCCAACAGTACCAGGGCTACCTAACTTGGCATCATTTTTAACAAATGCTTGGCGAACCTGAGTAAAAGTACGGTTACCGTTGTCTGTTAAGCAATCAACAATCACCATACAACCGCCAGGTCCAAAACCTTCATAGCGGGCGGTATCATAATCTTCACCACCACCGCCACGAGCTTTTTCAATGGCACGTTCAATAACGTGTGCCGGAACTTGATCTTTCTTTGCGCGGGCAATCAAGCTACGAAGAGCTAGGTTACCATCTGGGTCAACGCCGCCTTTAGCGCAAATGTAAATCTCTTTACCATAGCGTGAGTAAATTCGTGTCTTTTGGCCGGCGGTTTTCGCCATGGACTCTTTTTTATTTTGATATGCTCTGCCCATCTTAATCTCGTTTTTTAAATGTTTAAGGCTAAAAATTGTCATCGATTCTAACAGGAATTAGTTGTGCTGTTTAGGTGCAGGATCTAAATTTCACGTAAATAGGCTTGATAATACGATAAATATTATTAAATTCAGTATTCGCACCTCGTCTCATTAGTGAATAATTTTTATACTAACATCTCAAGCCTGTTAATTTTATGTATCAATTACTTTGAATCAATAATACAATTTAAACATAATTATCATTTAATGATAAAATACAATAATAAGTTGAAAGGTGTTTTTGTTGTCTAAAATCAATAGATTAAGTGTTTACCTTTTGATAAATAGATGAGTTGATGAGCTAGGTTATCAATATCATTTCTACCCTGAACCAGTATGCTGTAAATGAGAATGCGAATATGAAATCTGAATCTGCTGAAGGTCAAACATCAACTGCCACTGTGACTATTTTGTATTATGAAGCGCCTGTTGGTTTAGAAATGCATAATGCTGTCATGACCGACTTACATGTCAGCAACACAGGACGCGTAATGATCCCAGAATCATTTCGTCGAGGTAAGTCAATTATTGCGGTGTTAGAGGGTGAGTGCAAAATACTTAACTCGTTAGGTGAGCGTGTTTATTCACAGCGTGTATTGAGCTAAGCACTTATTGATTCTAAAACTAAAAAAGACACCACAATGTGTCTTTTTTGGTTATTGCTATGCTACTTGCTATTTAGCAATATGGTGATTAATCATTTGATTCACAGCGTAATAAATCATTTAATAGCTTATCTGCCAAAGGCTGTAATACTTGCATATTAGGTTCGGTATGAGCCACCGTTCTTAAACCGTATATTCCCATCACCAAATATTGCGCTAAAAATTGGCTGTCACTGTCTTGTGCGATTAACTTCTGTTTTTTTGCTGTATCAAATACTTGCGCTAACGACTGCTGCCACAGCTGCAAAAATTCACAGGCCATAAGTCTAATTTGCTCATCTTGCTCGCCCATTTCACTGAGTGATTTGGTCAGTAAGCATGACTGGGTCGCATCGCAGCTTAAACATTCTTGTACGATTAGGGCTAAATATGCACCTAAGTTGTCTACCGCTGAATCATCATTGGCAAATAGTTGCTCAAACTGCTTACTGCGATCTTGTTGATATTGCTCAATTGCAGCAATAAATAAGCCTTTTTTATTATCAAAGGCACAGTAAATTGAACCCGGATGTAGTCCCGTTGCTTTAGTGAGATCTTGCATGCTGGTTTTAGCGAATCCATTCACTAAAAAGGTGCTCATAGCAGCACGTAAAACAGTTTCTCTATTAAATTCAGCGTGTCTCATATCTGGTCACTTCTGGTTAACAACAAAGCGTGATAACTCATCACACTTGAGTCTAACTAAATTTTACCGACTATTCAAAAAATACTTGAATGTCTATTCAAATACGATTAATCTTGAACGCATATTCAAGAATGGAGTTAACCACATGACGGCCAGTTTATTTACCCCTTACAAACTCAATGACACCTTAACATTATCAAACAAGATTTTAATGGCACCATTAACGCGTTGTATGGCGGATGATGACCTTGTGCCAACACTGAAGATGGTTGATTACTATGCTCGCCGAGCTGAAGCTGGTTTAATTATCAGTGAAGCGACAATTATCCGCCCAGATGCCCAAGGCTACCCAAACACCCCTGGCTTATTTACTCCAGCTCAAATTGACGGTTGGCGTAAAGTGACCGATGCCGTGCATAAAAGTGGCGGTAAAATCTTTGCTCAACTTTGGCACACTGGCCGTGTAGCACACCCACATTTTTTCGATGGTGGTGATGTTCTTTCTTCTTCTGCACAAGCGGTTGAAGGCACAGTGCCTAGAATGCGCGAACTCGTTTATCAAACACCAAAAGCGGCCACCTTAGATGATATTAAGCAGTTAGTGGTTGATTATGCTCAAGCCGCGGCAAATGCGATTGATGCTGGCTTTGACGGCGTTGAAATTCATGCCGCGAATGGTTATTTAATTGACCAATTTTTGCATCATGACAACAATCGCCGTGAAGACGAATACGGCCAAACTCCGGCAAACATGTCACGCTTTGCTTTAGAAGTTGTTGATGCTGTGGTTGCCACAATTGGCGCAGATCGCACAGCTATTCGAGTTTCTCCTGGTGCCTATTTTAATATGGCCGCCGATCCACGCGACCGTGATGTGTTTGACTATTTATTACCTGAGTTGGCTAAACGCAATTTAGCGTTTTTACATGGCGGTATTTTTGACGACTCAATGCAGTTTGATTACTTAGGCGGCAATATATCGACCTATTTGCGCAGTGTTTATACTGGCACCTTAGTGGGTGTCGGTAGTTATACCGCCGAAACGGGCAGTGCAGCCATAGCCGACAACAAATTTGATTTGTTGGCAATTGGCCGTCCATTTATTGCCAATCCAGATTACGTGGCAAAAGTGCGTGATGGCGGCGAATTAGTGACATACGCCGACAGCATGTTAGCGGAACTGATTTAACGTTATTTGTTGTTTTAGGTTACTAACGTCAATGGAGGTTAGTAACCTAGTGTGTAGGAATCCATTTCTAAGCCGTACTTGATGTACTAGAAATGGCGCTAAAATTATCAACCCCAATTTGTGTTTTTTAGCCTCCGTTTTGACCACAGCTACTGCTGTGGTTTTTTTTGGTAAAAATTTAGCAGAAATTTGTCTCCGTGGGCGCAGTCTATTACTATGGCGACAATTTTCGGCAAAGAGAAACATGATGCAGACACTGCAACAATTAAATGATGGTTTGTTACTGGGTTATCAACGGATCAGTATCGCTGAACAACTTACGCAATTTCCTACAAAACTGTTTGAATTAGCCGATACCCTAGAAGTACTCGATCTTAGCAATAACCAGTTGTCGTCGTTGCCAGATAACCTTGCCGATTTACATCAACTTAAAATCTTGTTTGTGTCGAATAACCTATTTGAACATCTTCCAGCTGTATTAGGTCAGTGTCCAAAGCTCGAAATGATAGGTTTTAAAGCCAATCAAATTCGTACCGTACCGGAAGCATCCATTCCAAAACAAACCCGTTGGTTAATTTTAACCGATAACCAAATTGAGCAATTGCCAGACAGTTTAGGTCAATGTCATCGGCTCGAAAAGCTTGCGCTTGCGGGTAACCGATTAACAGCATTACCTAATAGCATGGCAAACTGCCATCAATTAGCCCTGATCCGATTATCGGCTAACCAGCTTACCGCTTTACCAAATTGGTTATTTGAGTTACCTAACTTAGCCTGGTTAGCCTTTGCAGGTAACGCGTTCAGTCATGTTGAACATTGCGATAATACTCGCGTACCTGTAGTGCCATTAACCCAGTTTACTTTAGGTCAGTTACTCGGGCAGGGCGCATCTGGACTGATTTACCAAGCCACTCACCATGCTGAACACTCAGATGAGGCAAGCTTTAGCTGCCAGACTGATGTTGCGATTAAGTTGTTTAAAGGCATGGTGACCAGCGATGGTTACCCAGCAGATGAGCTTGATTGCTGCTTAACCGCCGGCGAACACCCAAATTTAATCAATGTCGTGGCACAAATTAATCAACCAGAGCAACTGGGTTTAGTGATGCAACTTATCCCGCCAAGCTATGGCAATTTAGGTTTACCGCCGTCGTTGCAAACCTGTAGCCGCGACACCTTTGAAGCGCAAACCGTATTTACTTGGGCTCGCATAACTTATATTGCCAGCCAAATGGCTGATATTTTGGCTCATTTACATCAAAATGGGATTAGCCATGGCGATATCTATGCCCACAACATCATGATAAATACCCAAGATAACGTATTGTTTGGTGACTTTGGCGCCGCCTCAAATTTAAAACAGTTTACCCCACAGCATTTGCAATTAATGCAAGCGATTGAGGTTAAGGCATTTGGTTATTTGGTCGATGACATGCTAAACCTCATCGATAACCCAAACACACAACAAGCGACAATGTTGCGCCAGTTAGTACAAGATTGCTTGCAGCATAGCTCATCAACAAGACCGAGTTTTAAAGCGCTGTTACCCCGTTTAGCGAGCATTGTGTAACAGATAAACACACTCGGGCTAAGGCATCATTAGGTTTACCCTGCCTAGTTGTTTCTTAACTCGGGTGAATGCCCCAAGTTAATGGCTCTAGCTAATCGTACGGCGAATAAAAAATCCAGAATATGGTCTTTAGCCACACACTGGATTATAATCAAATTATCATGTCGTAATGAAAGGCTAGCCCACTGTGGAAAATAAAACTGCACGTTTTACTGTATTAATGGACCCGCTAAAAAAGCAGGCATTTGAACAACTGTGTGCTGCGCAAGATCTCACCCCATCACAAGTCACCCGTCAGCTTATACGCGAATACCTCGAAAAGCATGATGTGAGTTTTGCTGACAATCAAAGTCGCCCCAATCCACAGGTAAAAAGCTAAGCTTTAATTTGCCTATTGTTAGGCTATTCGCGACGTTAGTGGTAATCCCAATCGTTACGTTAGCAGGTGAGTGGATCAGCTGGTTTATTATCCTAGGGTAGTCAATTTGTGATAATAGCATTATAATGTCATTACAATATTCGGCAGGGTAGATACTTTTCTATCTCACGCCAATCGATAAAGCCTGTCGAACTGCGTATTAGCGCTGTTAACGTGTTCGACAACTGCCAAGAACACTGAGAGTAAAGATATGAGTGATGTAATCCCGCCATGCCCAAAATGTGAGTCTCCGTACGCTTATTCAGACGGCACATTATTAATTTGTCCAGAATGCGCCAATGAGTGGAACCCAAATGAAGAAGTGGTTGATCCAGACGCTATCATTTTAAAAGATGCCAACGGCAACTTATTAGCAGAAGGCGACAAAGTCACCTTAATCAAAGACCTTAAAGTAAAAGGTTCATCACTCGTGCTTAAAGTTGGCACTAAAGCAGTGATCAACCATTTTGTCGACGGCGACCACGACATCGATTGTAAAGTGGATGGCAATGGCCAAATGATGCTGAAATCGAAGTTTGTTAAAAAACAAAGCTAATAACGATTGAACTAGTCGTTATATGTGACCATTAATCAGCTTGATGCTGATTAACAAAAAATCCCTGCAGGCAGTAATGCCAGCAGGGATTTTTTTATGGACGCAGGTTCAAGTCCCGCCGCCACATCTGAACGGGTTATTATTGTTCCAAAAAGTATACTGTTTAGCAATGCCCGAACGCATGTTTGCCCAGTTTTGCTCCCCAAGTGCAATCACTTCCGTGACACGCTGTAAACCCATCCCTGGGCGCTGTGCGAAAATATCGATGTTTTCGATGGTCACAGCCGCGATTACACCTGTCGTTTAGTTATCTTCGATTCAACCTTGTTTGTAACTAAGCGATCTAACTCATTTTTGGAAAAAAGTGGATTAGAACTTATCTTTTTATAAAAGTTTACCCTGATTTCACTAAATGCGGCTCTATTTTAGCTTATGGTTTATAACCTATGGCCTGCGGCCACTGACGTCGTGGCGCTTCGCCCACACCAGACCAAGAGGAAACCAACGGCTGTTCCCTCTTGGAACTCCCAGCCGCCCCGCAACATTTTCGCTCTTTACAAAACAACAGCTGCGAAAAGTCGCCATGGGGTCAGATTTAACTTTGACCTACATTTGCAGACTGCCTCGGCCTTATTCGAAAATGCTAACGCTTCCGATGGTACATCCTGTACCGCGAAAGCTAGCGGGCCATCCATGGCCAGCTCACGCTATTTTCTTCAACGGCCTCAAGTTCAAAGCTGAATTTAGGCTTTTTCAATCAAGGAATCTAAATCATTTATGGACAAAAGTAAGTTAGGGCTTAAATTCTAATTTATGAGACTTTAATTAGAGAAAGTATGGCTTGTTATGTTAGTATCGCTTACCCATATTGCCCACACCGAAGTTCAACACTGCTCGCGGCGCGGATCAAGTTTCCAGTCTACTGGTAATAAATAGCCCCAAGAGAATGGGGCTATTTGAGGGCGTAACAGATTAAGTCATAAGCAGCCTAGATTTTGTTTCAGATGACTCCCCCACTAAAACGTCTAAGTCTCGATAAGTTGAAGCCAAAACCTATGGGTGTCCGCAATTTAAGAGCATAATAACAATGATCTTAGTTTCGAAAAATCACACAGTTAAATCTAAAAAAGAGAGCCGAGCCAAAGCTAATATTTGAAGCAATCCTCTCTTTTTATCATGCCTGTCTCGATAAGCTCCCAAGTTATATGCAACGGTGGTTGTGACCAAAAATTGCACTTTTTAAAACAATAACCACTAGGTTTGCATGCTTTAATTGAGTAATGCAATGATATATTTTAAATAAAATTTAAAACTATAAGGATTCAATAATTCGTTTACTAAAAGGTGATAAACGATTAAAAAAGTCTTTCCCTATTATTTTTTTTAATTTATTTTCAGTTCCAACCACTTCTTGAAATTTACTTATTTCATTAGCAATTAAGACAATATCTTCTTGTGGTATTCCTAAATCACTTAGTATTCGCTCATAGCCATCTATTGAATCAAAGTAATTTTCTATCATATGAATACTTTGAATAAATGCTCTATTTATTGATTTGTCAAATAATTTTTTACTATTAAATAGTTCATATATACCGACAACTTTCATCATCTTGAATTTTATAAATTCGTCAATCTGAAAAAGTGTATCAATGAATTTATTAATATCATCAACATTAGGGCTATATTCTTTTACAAATTTATCAATTACAGGTTTTAATATACCTCCGCAAATCATTAATTGATAAACAGCATCAAAAATATATTCCTTATCAAACTCAAAGGAGTAGTTCTTAGTCTGCAACCCTCCTAAATATGAATTTTCACTATTAAGCAGTTTGAATTTAATATCATGGATGACATTCCATTCTTTCTCATGCTTTGTTATTACGTCATATATTTCTATAAATTTAATTAATAGGCTTATTTCAATTTCAGAATCGATAACTTCAGAAATATCTATTCTAAAGTTATCGACTAATATTTCTTTTAAATCTTGAATTTTCTTTTCTGCCACACCATCGCGCGAAGACTTTTCTAAATATAATATTTCATCTTCCGGGCTGTTTGTAATGACCTCATCAATTTCATATAGTATTTTTAAATCAATCCATTGATCAGGATTATATAGCTCAAGTATTTTTTTATCATAGATATAAATTTCACCCATTTGAGGGTCTTTAGGATTTAACCGACCAACCCTACCAATAAGGTTATTTAATTCAAATGTTCCACGCGGTGGATCATAAATAATCAACTTATTAGTTGGAGTGTTTATACCTTCCATTAATGTACTTGTACAAAGTATTGTATGTATACAACCATCTGCCTTTGAATATTCGTGTTCAATATATTTTCTAAGAAATAAAGGGGTTTTTCCATGATGGATTCCTATTCCTTTCTTTAAATAAATAGAATAATACCATTGGGGATGAATGTTCTCAGATATCCAATCAATTATATCACTATCAAACAAATGGTAGTTGTCTTCATCATTTTTTAAATCTGTTTTATTAAGAAATGACCTTATGCTGCTAGGAGAGTTAAAGTAGACAAATTTTTTATCATTAGAAAATTTAAAGTTAACTATTGACTTATCAGGTTCTAATTCAATTTTGTTATACACGAGGTTTAAGTTTGTAATGAATTTCACAATTTTAATATCACTTTTATCAAAATCTACGCTTTTTATGAATGGGCCAAGTAATAATATTTTGTGTGATTTTTTTATTAAGTATTTGTATATATGATTCATTTTAATAATTCTACTATTTGTTTCCTTTAGTTCCTTTTCATATTTAAGTTTGTAAATTTCATCATATACAAGTAAATCAATCTTAGTACTATCGATATAATTCTTGAATTTCTTACTGCTTATTCTTTCAGGGACTACGATCATAATTTTTTTTGATACATCATAATATTGATCGAGTTCAGCATCCGAGGTGATTAATATATATTCCCCATTGAAAAAATTAAAACATTTCTTACGCAACTCATTCATTAAAGAAATGGTAGGAACGACAAAAATTATATTTTCTAATAAGTTTACATTTCTTGCTATAAACTCTAATGCAAGAAATGTCTTACCAAAACTTGTAGGCGCACTTAGGAACAGATTATTATCATTTAAGATATTTAAGCATTCAATTTGTTCATTTGTTAGAGTTATACTTTCATCTAAAATGGATTTTTTAATCGCATTACCAAATCTCGAAAAGAATGTGTTACTTTGGGAGTAAATTGATAAGTTGGTGAAATCCAACTCAGCTTCAGATATATTTTCTCCACTATATATCCCCTTAAGAAAGTAATTTCTTAAAATATTCATATTTGGATCGAACTTATTTGGCATTTAATTCTTCCCATACAGCCTTACTTTTTTCACTAAAAAAAGTAAGGTATTCTTTTTTATTTATAATAGGTAAAACAAATAAGACAATATTAAAATTATTTTTTAAATCATTTAACTTGGTATTTTTTTTAACAACATTAAGAATGTCGTCGTATTCTGTGAAGTCGTCACAAATCAAGAACAAAACTAAGTTTTCTTTTACCTCCTCATCTATTTCAATTACCTCATGAAGCTCATCAGTTTTTATATTTCGAAACAATTCAATTTTATGATTAAAGACTTCTTGACTAACCTCGTTATGCTCAGTTAATGATTTTATAGCTTTATTAATCGCACGATTTAAATCACTATAGAATTTAGCTTCTAAGTAGTAGATTTCTTTTTTGTCTTTCAAATAAATAGTCCCATCATTACCATATACCGGCATGTTTGGCGAGGTTTTGAAAACAAGTTTAGGGTAAATATACTTTTCGTTCGATTGCTCAGACAAAAACTGACTAAGCATAATATGCATTAAAAACTCCCCTATATCGCCATGTAAAGTAGTACTAGAAGTTTTTATACCCGTTTTAGAAATAAACCCAATACTCTTCAATGCATCAAAATACTTGAGTTCTCTTTGTTTATCAGTATATTTAATCTTTGGTGCATATGTACTTGCAACTTTAAGAACATTTTCTTTATTGAATATTTTATCATTAATTACATTAAAAAGAATACTACTAGAATCCAGTAATTCGCTCCATGTGAAAAACTTCATTTTAATTTTATTTAAATCATTTTTATTATTATTGTTACTGAACTCCCTCTCATTCCCCTCTATTGTAAAAGTTCTATAGTATGATTCCTTATCATATGTATTTGAAGTATTAAGCCCTAACTCCTTACATATTAATTTTTTAGTATTCGATGGGACAGAAGAGTACTGAAAGGTATTTGAATCTTCATCAAAAAGAATGCGGCATACGGTATAATTAGGAGCATTATTCCCTTGTTCATAGTAGCTAACAACAAAAAATAAATGTTCTTGTGAACGACTAAATTTATTATAAAAATCAGATACATTTTTAACTCTGTCTTCCATCGTAAATGGGTATGTACCTACTTTAGAAAATAATTTAAATACATAGCTACGAGTTGTATAGTGTATTAATACGTTCATAAATTCCCTTTTTACTTACCTTTCGATTCATTGGCCTTGTTATGCATTACTACTCAGACCCTTGAGTAAGTTAGCTTTGGTATAGCCAATATAGGCAGCCTTTGCATTTCTATCTAACTCTCATGAGACGTATTATTTTGAATAAACTCATGGTTCATGAGGTCACCCAAGTTGACTTCATTTGTACCAGATAGCTCTGACAAATTTTTCTGTAACTTATCCAAGTTTCCATTTGATTTAAAACTCATACCCTTTATATAGTGCGTATGTGCAGTTTTCAAACCTATCATCTAAACTATCAACACCATAAGTATCTGACATTACACATTAATCCCATATCTAACAAGTGTAAGTGCGCACAGTTCACGCATTTTTCTCCTCTAATTCGATGAATAACCAATACGACTGTATAAAATGACAGCTAACCAGCATTTACTACACATGGAGAAAATCTGCTTTTTAAATTAAGGCAAAGCATTTGGAGGAAGTATGAGTTTTAGACTAACAATAATGTCGAGCATAAGTTTTTCTATGAGAATCTAAATGCTGTAAATCTTTAATGACTCTGGGGTTAACAAGTTTTGGGGCATAAATGATTTGCATACCTTGCTTGCAATTGGCGTGATTCAACTCTGAAC
>NZ_JBGOOV010000001.1:305141-359491 GCF_041439795.1 Shewanella sp. 5S214 | reverse complement strand
AATACCGGCCTGTCACGCCGGGGGTCGCGGGTTCGAGTCCCGTCCGCTCCGCCAAATAAATAAAAAAGCCTCTACATTGCTGTAGAGGCTTTTTTATTTTAAGACGGAGCTGAATGCTTAAGCCAATCGAGATAACCACAGAGTGATTTCAGCATCAGATTGAGTAAATAGCCATTACGGCGCAAAGCAAAACATTATCCTTAGGGGCGGTGACATCTAAATCCTACCCATCAAGTAAGCAGCTTTATCGAGCTTATTTTGCATACAATTAACCGCAGTATGAATTGTAGCGTCTTGGCTGACGACTCCGTCTAAAAGCTAACTTTTATTTATTTAAACATAATTCATTCGAGGCTATATCGCATCTTGGCTGTTGCCATTGTTGATAACTATCACCGCTGTTCAGCAGCACCCACTCAGTTCCGGCCATAGTGGGTGCTTTTAATACTGAAAATATATAGCTAAGCAGTGTGAACTCGACGGTTTAAGGTAATTGTAATCGATACTTTTTTCGCTAGTATCTACCCAGCACTAGAATGCGTAATTAATATTCAATTCAAGCGATCGTCCAGTTCCGGCTATTTGTTCAAAGCCGTTGCTATTGTCTGTTTTGTATTGTGCAATACTGACCCCGCCTAAAGGCAGTTGATAATATTCATCGAGTAAGTTTTTCACGGCGACAGTCATTGTTGCACCTTGCCATTGGATACTGCTGCTTAAGTTAAGCAGAGAGTAACTGTTGGTTGTATTTTCTAAGCGCTGACTATCAACGCGATCTTTGCTCGCGACCCATTGCCAGCTAAGGCTATTTTTCCAATCACCAAGTTCTTGGTGAAGAGCAAGTTCAGTTTGTAATGGCTTTATTTGATACAGAGGCTCGTCACCGTTATCTCTTTCGCCGTGAGTGGCAGTGGCATTAGCAACCATGAGCCATTTACCACTGCGGTTTTCTGCTAGTTGGTATTCAGCATCAATACGTGCACCAAACAGAGTCGCATTAACATTGGTAAACTGTAAAATATTGCGGCGAGTATTGGTCATAGGCGTTTTGTTAAAACTACCAACCTCATCGGCATCAATATAATCATTTATTTTGCTGTACCAAGCGGTAGCGCTGAAGGCTAAATCATCTTGTACCAATTTATAGGCTGTACTTAAGGTATGTGCTGTTTCGGCATTGAGGTTTGGGTTACCTATATAGCCATTTCCATCACCAAACCAACCGATCATGGTTGTTGCCATGGTGCTTTGACCCCAACTGTAACGTTCATATAAATTTGGTGCTCGGCTTTTTCTCGCTAAACCAACCTCTATGACTTCAGTGTCACTCAATTGATATCGAGCCAGGAGCGTAGCGTCGATAATATTGTCATTACGCTTACGATAAAGGCTGTTAAATTCATCTGCGGCTATGGCATTGACATTGTTCATACCCATCATCGCCATAGTGTTATAGGGTTGTACTTCAGCAGCGTTTGTTGACACGTATTCATATCGGACGCCCGCTGATAACCACCAACGACTATTTAGAGTGTGTTGCCATTCACCATAAAGAGCAGCACGTTGACGCTTGCCGTCATTAATATTGACATAATCATTAGGTCCCATCATAGATGAACCTTCGATAGCGGGCCAAGTATCGTCAAGTTGATAAACATAATATTCTTGTCCAATCAACAAGGTACTGTCTGAACTTATGGGTAATTGCCAATGCAACTGGTAGCTATAATCTTTTCCTTTGGTTTCCATCGGCATATTTCCGGTTTTTTCGTCAGTAAAGAATCCCATTTCATGTTCGACGCTGTGCCAATTGGCTTGTGCTGTAAACTCGGCATCATTTTCTAGTGAACGCTGATAACGCACTAACGCTCCATAGCTGTCATTGTTAGTCATATCCATATATTGGTTAGCGAAACCCTGATAAGGAATATGTTGATGAGTAAGCTTAATGGCTATTTGTTGGGTCTCATCTTGCCAAGCTGCCGTTAGCGCATGGTTTTGAGATTGATATAGCGTGTCGAGTACTTTATCGCCATGACCATCGCTATAACTGTTAGCATCTTCAAATGACCCTTGATAGCTAAAACTTAACGTTTTACTGGCAACGGTGGCATTGACGCCAGCAAGAAAAGCATCATCGGTACTGCGATAACCACTAGAAACATTACCACTGTGCCATGTTACAGCGTCGCTATCAGTGAACAGTGGGTTTAAACTGCTGATTTTTATCACACCAGCAATATTATCACCGCCAGCACTTACCGGAGAGACTCCCGCGACGACTTGCGTTGAACTGATTTGATTTGCAGATACATATGAGAGCGGCGGGTTCATCTGGTTCGCACATGATGAAGTGATGTCGCTACCATCGATAAGGATTTTTATCCGATCGCCCATCATGCCGTTTAAGATGGGTAAGGCTGACACACCGCCAGCTTCAGAGAAATCGACGCCTTGCTTTTTTAAGAGGTTTTCAGCCGAACCTAGTAGGTCTTTATGTGTTGTTTGCTGTCCTTGTACTTTGACATGTTCAACACCTTGGTTGTTTTGTATGTCATTCGATTCAGCTCTTACTTGCGGCGTTATGGCCAGTGTTACTGCCAATGCAATTGATGAGTAAGCCCATGGGGCGTTATTCGTTAATTTAATGGTTTGCATTACTTTGTGAGTCAAAGCTATCACCTTTATTGTTTTTTTATAAACCTTTGATGAGTTAATTTCAAAGGAGATTGTTCACCTTAATAAATTATAACCTGCTAATAAATATGAAGAGTGCGACATGATGTCGCACCTTTATAAATATATGCATCAAGTGTTGAGTGAATACGATAGATAATGGATAAAGCTAAACTAATGCCGGCATGTTAACTCATAGATGTCATAGCAATAGATGATAGTTAGGGCTTGATATTTTGTTTAAAGCTTGCCTATACTGACGCACATCTTGTCGGAGTGCCATTATGGCTGAGACCGTTTATTCGGGATCCGTTGAACCTGATCAGGCTAGAACCTGCGAAGGAAACAAGCGTAATAATCATTATTATTGGGAAGATAATAACGTTTTAACAAGACAGTAAATGGACGTTTACCTCTGAGTTTTTTATCGGTTTATATGTCCAGTTAAGTTATTACTTTAGTATTTTTCTATGTGGTTATTGACGTAAGCGATAGTATTTTTATTGTTTACTGCTGCTATCAACACCTCTCCAGACAAGCAACTCTACTCTTAATAATGAGGTTGCTAATGTCAAATCCAAACCGTCGTCAAACTCGAGCTAATGCTCAACAATTTATTGATACCCTTAAACCGTTACAACATCCTAATTCTGAAAAAGTCTATTTAACGGGTAGTCGTGCAGACATCAACGTCGCTATGCGTCAGGTTAATCAAACTGAAACCGTCATTGGCGGCACCGATGCAAAGCCCATTAAACAAGCCAATCCACCTATCATGGTCTACGACTGCGCGGGCGCTTATTCTGATCCCCTTGCCGACATTAATGTGCGTCAAGGTTTAGCTAAAATCCGTCAAGCATGGATTGATGAGCGACAAGATACCGAGCAATTAACCGGTGCAAGTTCAGGTTTTACTCAACAGCGACTGGCTGATGATGGCTTAGATCACTTGCGTTTTGATGCCCTAGTTGCGCCGAAGCGAGCCAAGCAGGGCAAATGCGTGACCCAAATGCATTATGCTCGCCAAGGTATTGTTACCCCTGAAATGGAATACATTGCCATTCGTGAAAACATGGCTCGTGCTGAAGTAACCGACACCGTATTGACTCAAAAGGCACCAGGAGAGGCTTTTGGTGCGCATATTGGTCAGCTGATCACTCCTGAGTTTGTCCGCGATGAAGTCGCTCGAGGTCGAGCGATTATCCCACTCAATATTAACCATCCTGAAACCGAACCTATGATTATTGGGCGTAATTTTTTGGTGAAGGTGAATGCCAATATTGGTAATTCGGCGGTGACATCGTCAATTGAAGAAGAAGTGGAAAAACTGGTGTGGTCAACTCGTTGGGGCGCCGATACCGTCATGGACTTGTCGACCGGACGTTATATCCATGAAACCCGTGAGTGGCTTATCCGTAATTCGCCTGTTCCAATTGGTACTGTGCCGATTTATCAAGCATTAGAAAAGGTTAATGGCGTTGCCGAAGATCTCAGTTGGGCGGTATTTAGAGATACGCTAATAGAACAAGCCGAGCAGGGCGTAGATTATTTTACCATCCATGCAGGGGTGTTATTGCGTTATGTACCTATGACCGCCAAACGCCTTACCGGTATTGTGTCGCGTGGCGGTTCAATTATGGCTAAGTGGTGTTTAAGCCACCATCAAGAAAGTTTCTTATATGAGCATTTTCGCGATATTTGCCAGATTTGCGCCCAATACGATGTGTCCTTGTCGTTAGGCGATGGTATGCGCCCCGGTTCAATTGCCGATGCCAATGATGAAGCGCAATTTGCAGAATTAGAAACCTTAGGCGAGTTGGTTAAAATTGCATGGGAATATGATGTGCAAACCATCATCGAAGGCCCTGGTCATGTACCAATGCAGTTGATTAAAGTCAATATGGAAAAGCAATTGGCCCTTTGTGATGAAGCGCCTTTTTATACCTTAGGCCCACAAACTACCGATATCGCGCCGGGTTATGATCACTTCACCTCAGGGATTGGCGCTGCCATGATGGCTTGGTATGGCGTGGCGATGTTGTGTTACGTCACCCCCAAAGAACACTTAGGCTTACCTAACAAAGAAGATGTAAAACAAGGCTTAATTGCCTACAAGATTGCAGCTCATGCTGCTGATGTCGCTAAAGGTCATCCAGGTGCACAAGTGCGTGATAATGCGTTATCCAAAGCCCGCTTTGAATTCCGTTGGGAAGATCAATACAACCTAGGCCTTGATCCTGATACCGCTCGTGCTTACCACGACGAATCGTTACCACAAGAATCAGCAAAAGTGGCTCATTTTTGTTCAATGTGTGGGCCTAAATTTTGCTCGATGAAAATAACCCACGAAGTGCGTGAATATGCCGCGAATCTTCAACAAGCAGAAGCACTTAAGATTGAAGTATCTGCCGCTAGTGCTTATCAAACTCAACCTATGGCTCAAGCCATAAATCCGTCTGAGGCTATGGCGCAAAAGTCGGCTGAGTTCAAAGCGTCGGGATCGGCACTGTATCACGCCGTCAAACCAGCAGCACAAGTTGATACCGACTTAGCGGTAGAGGTTGAATAACTATTATGAATTCATCGACATTTGTCAGTGAATCCATAATGCAAACCCCACCCATTGTCTGGACCATAGCCGGTTCAGACAGTGGTGGTGGTGCGGGGATTCAAGCTGATTTACTCACCATGCAAGACTTGTCATGTCACGGGTGTAGCGTAATAACCACATTAACTGCGCAAAACTCAGTCAGTGTCAGTCTTGTTGAAACTGTTTCTCAATCCATGTTACTGGCTCAGTTGACCAGCTTATGTGCAGATCTGCCGCCGGTAGCGATTAAAATTGGCCTGTTGGCATCCCAAGCACAGGTAAACATTTTGGCTGATTGGTTAACCCAGATACGATCTAGACTAATTATGGCTCCTTTTGTGGTGCTTGATCCTGTGATGGTCGCCAGCAGTGGTGCCAGCTTTAATCCTATGGATCTCGATTTTAGTCCTCTCATTGGCTTAATTGACTTATTAACCCCTAATCAGCATGAGTTAGGTCGCTTATGTCATCATTGCGTTTTAGCGCAACATCGAAATGATAACCTCAATCTCGAATCATCGATTGAGATCGATCCCATCAGTACTCTGCAACTGCAGATGATTAACGACGCTAAGTGGTTATCAAATATATTTAAATGCCATGTACTCGCCAAAGGTGGTGATGCTCATTGGCAGCACGATGCGACAGATATTTATGTCAGTACAAGTGTACCAGGTGCCAGTATTGCACACAGTAATGCCGTGTTTATGTTAAGCAGTCAGCGGATAGTCACTAATAACAATCATGGCAGTGGTTGCACTTTATCATCTGCAATAGCGTGTTTTATTGCCCATGACTTCGTGATCCATGATGCTATTGTGTTGGCAAAAGCTTATGTCAATAAGGGCTTAGCATTAGGTTTCAGTCTAGGGCAAGGTCCTGGGATTTTAGCCCGTACCGGTTGGCCCGATGATTTACAGGCTATGCCGTTAATCAACTTGATTACATCAGACGATCTCGCTCAAGCTTCATTTAAACACACAGCCCATAATGACTTTAAATCGCTGCTAAAACCACTCGGTATTTATCCTGTTGTTGATGATCTAAATATACTCAAACAGCTGCTATCAGCTGGCTGCAAAACCATTCAATATCGCACTAAACTCGATAGCGACACTTGTTCGGACAGTCTGCAGCGATTAACACTCGAAACTAATATTATTGAAGTGATTAAACTGGGTCGAGAGTTTCATGCTCAGTTATTTATCAATGATCATTGGCAACTGGCGCTTAAACACGGTGCGTTTGGGGTTCACTTAGGCCAAGATGATTTGGCGACTGCAGATTTAGCCGCGATAGCTGCAGCTGGAATGGCATTAGGGTTATCGAGCCACAGTTATTTTGAAGCCTTGTTAGCTCACCAACACTCACCATCCTATATTGCCCTGGGGCATATTTTTGCTACCACCACGAAACAAATGCCATCAGCCCCCCAAGGGATCACTAAGCTTACACGTTATGTCAGCTTATTTTCGCGTCATTATCCAACGGTTGCGATTGGCGGAATCAATCTCAGTAATCTTGAGGTCATTGCCATGACTGGGGTGGGTGATGTTGCGGTTGTCAGAGCCGTGAGTGCTGCTGCAGATCCCGCTAAAGCTTATCAAGCGTTAAATCATAAGTGGTTACAGTTGACGCGATCATTATCGAAACCGAGTGTCTCTGCGGAGGTGAGATGAATATACTATCGGATCAGCAGTATATCCAGTACTCACGCACCATGTTGCTCAGTGATATTGGCGAGACTGGCCAACTTGCCATTATGAATAGTTCGGTCGTCATTATTGGCATGGGCGGATTAGGGCATCTAGTCGCTCATTACCTCGCGGCGGCAGGTGTTCAGCATATGTTGTTGATTGACCATGATGTTATTGAATTATCTAACTTGCCACGGCAGCTATTATTTACTGCCACAGATATTGGCCAAACCAAAGTTGCTGTTACTAAAAGAGTGCTTAATCGTGCTTATCCTGAAATCAACATCAATACTATCGCGGAAAAAGTTACTGCCCAGCATTTTTATCAGCTTATCAAGCGAAAAGTAACCAAGCCTTTAGTATTTGACTGCACTGATAATTTCAAGACACGGCAGCTTATTAATCAACTCTGCGTTGAACAGAAATTGACGTTGGTTAGTGGCGCAATCAGTGGCTATCAAGGACAACTATTTTGTATTGATTTTTCAGACTCAGGCTCTAATTTACACCCAAATAGCGGCTGTTATCGTTGCTTATATCCACTTGATATGACGATTACGCAAAATTGTACTCGAGCAGGAGTTCTTGGGCCTGCTGCGGGCATTATTGCCAGTATGCAAGCGTTGGTGGGTATACAACATCTTAGTAATACCTTCACTCAATACGGTATTTTACATTGCTTTAATGCTAAAAACTTACATTGGCAGCATGCCCACATGAGCCAAGATCCAGAGTGTGCAGTGTGTCATCAACAGTCAGTCACTCAGCTTTCGGAGCAGCCCAATGACGCATACTAATTGCCACTCTCAGATTGCCTTGCAACTCAATGGGGTCGAACAAATCGTTCGGGCTAATTTGAATTTGGCCGAATTACTGATTTTAAGTGATCTACCCACTCAAGCGGTCGCCATAGTCGTCAACGATAGTGTTGTACCACGAAGCCGATGGGTGCACGTATTGTGTCAAGCGAACGATAATATTACGGTTTTTTCTGCCGTTGCTGGAGGTTAATAATGTTAACGATAGCCGATCATCAATTTTCGTCTCGATTATTCACCGGGACGGGAAAATTTTCAGATCACAACACTATGTTACAAGCTATAAACAGTTCGGGATCACAGTTAGTTACCTTGGCGATGAAGCGGATTGATTTAACCCGCGGCCATGACAATTTACTCGGGCCGCTGCAAAGTATGGGGGTAAAGTTATTACCTAATACCGCGGGTGCGCGTAATGCCAAAGAAGCTATTTTTGCTGCCGAACTGGCTTATGAAATGCTTGGCACTAAATGGATTAAACTTGAAATTCATCCAGATCCTAAATATCTCATGCCAGATCCTATTGAAACATTGATCGCGGCTCAACAATTATGCGAACAAGGCTATATTGTCATGCCTTATGTGCATGCCGATCCTGTGTTATGTCGCCGATTAGAAGAAGTCGGCTGCGCCGCAGTGATGCCTCTTGGTAGCCCCATTGGCAGTAACCAAGGCCTGGCCACGGAAACCTTTTTACGCATTATCATCGAACAAGCCTGCATACCAGTGATCATTGATGCGGGAATTGGTGCACCCTCGCAAGCTTGCAGAGCAATGGAAATGGGGGCCGCAGCCGTATTGGTTAATACCGCGATTGCAAGTAGCGCTTATCCTCAGCAAATGGCGAAATGCTTTGCTGATGCGGTCGCGACAGGCAGACAAGCCTACCTTGCAGGATTAGGGGCTGTGAATCATCACGCCGATGCAACCAGTCCATTAACCGGATTTCTGACAGAAGCATCAATCAATTCACTGACGCAGTCAGTGAACATCAAGGAGGGTTAGCATGTCATATTCAAGCGTATTTACGCAATTAGCCCCCGATGCATTATCGATGAAATTGTATTCGACTACCGCCAAAGACGTTGAATTGGCTTTGCAAAATCCAAGCGGTAATCTTAATAGCTTGTTGGCACTATTATCTCCTGCCGCAATGGCATATATTGAACCGATGGCGCAGCAAGCAGTTCAGCTGACTCGAAAGCGATTCGGTGCCAATATCGGTCTTTTCTTACCCTTGTATTTATCAAATCTGTGCGCCAATGAATGTGATTATTGTGGCTTTAGCATGAGCAATAAGGTTAAGCGTAAAACCCTTAACAGTGATGAACTCACAGCAGAAATGGCTATTATTAAACAACGTGGCTTCGATTCGATATTACTGGTGTCTGGTGAACACGAAACCAAAGTTGGAATGGGGTATTTTGAGTCGGTGTTACCGTTAGTTAGCAAGACTTTTAATTACGTGGCAATGGAAGTTCAACCATTGGAAACAGAACAATATCAGCGTCTTGGTAAGTTAGGTGTTGATGCCGTTATGGTATACCAAGAAACTTACCGGCCACAAACTTATGCAAAACATCATACTCGCGGTAAAAAACAAGATTTCGTTTATCGCTTAGATACCCCAGATCGAGTCGCAAAAGCAGGGATCGATAAAATAGGTTTAGGGGTATTACTTGGGTTAGATGATTGGCGACTCGATGCATTATTAATGGGATACCATCTTGATTATTTAGAAAAAATCTACTGGCGCACTCGTTACAGTATTTCATTACCTCGCTTACGTCCATGCACTGGTGGTATTTCACCTAAGGTTGAATTAACCGATGCCGGATTAGTGCAAATGATCTGTGCATTTAGGTTGTTTAATCCGCAACTTGAAATCAGTTTATCAACACGTGAACTGCCGTCGTTAAGAGATAATTTACTGCCACTTGGGATTACTCACATGAGTGCCGGAAGCTCAACCCAACCAGGAGGCTACATGACACCTGACAGCCAACTTGATCAATTTGAGATCAGTGATAATCGCTCTGCAGAGCAAGTGATAATCCAAATGAGGCGAAGAGGATTGAATCCGGTATGGAAAGATTGGGAGATGGGCTGGAATAATGATTAAAGTTTAAGATTGGTTTGCTTATAAACTGTACATATTAGTCGGTTTAGATCATACTAAATGAAAGTTTTTATGATCAGGAGTCGTCATTATGCAAGTTCAATCAGCGTATTCATCTGGTTTACAAGGTTTACAAAGTGCTCAGCAAGGTTTAGCGCAAGCAACAACATCTGTAGCAACGCCAGATCAGCAAAAGCCAGCAGTCGCTAATGCATCAACTCAAGATACTGTGACACTTAGTTCACGTGCAGTTGATCAAACTGACACCACAGCAGCTTTAGTCTCTGCAACTCAATCATCGAATCAAGCTCAAGCTTCAACACGAGTGATTGAAGAGGCTTCTGAAACAGTGGGTAGTTTGATTGATATAGAAGTGTAAACATGAGTGCGCCAATGGTTTCTGCTAACATTGGTTCATTCATTAATGCTGCCCATCACAATACAATATCTGCAGCAGCTATTCACACCAGTAGCGTTGCAAACAATAGTCTTAAAATCTCTGCTATTGAAACTACTAGTCATATCAAACCCACTAGTATTAATCCAATCAGTACCAAGTCTATCAATACTGGTACTGGTGTCGGTCAAAACTTCACTTCTCAACAACACGCTTATCAGCCACAAACGGCTCAAGCTACAGCGAGTCAAACTGATGCAACAGACAAAACTCAATCTTATAAAATTGTCGGTTCTGATCCACTTAATAGTTATAACCTAAAGAGCGGTCCTGCGAATCTGGCGGGCGTATTGAATAATTCATCTGTGCCAGCACAGGCAAGCGTCACACTTGCTGAAAAATCAGTCAGTGCAGATGTTACAACTAATATTTCAAGTGATGCGGCCAATACGCAACAGCCAGTGGTTAGAACTATTGCGGCAACAAATGACACAGCAGCGGATCCCTTTGCTGCTGAGTCTGATACACAATCAGCTCCTCAGGTATCAAATAATCAAGATGAAACAGCTACACAGCAAGTTGAGCAACAGATTGTAAAAAAGCAACAGCAAATAGAACAAGCTCAAACAAAGCAGATTGAACAACTTGTACAACGAGATACCGAGGTTAAAACTCACGAACAAGCTCATGCAGCAGTGGGCGGTAGTTTAACTCAGAGCCCTAGTTATCAATATGAAAAAGGGCCAGACGGCCGGCGTTATGCCGTAGAAGGTGAGGTGAGTATTGATGTGTCGCCTGTTTCAGGCGATCCTAAAGCAACATTAAGTAAAATGCAGAAGGTATATGCGGCAGCGATGGCGCCAGTACAACCATCAATGGCAGATATTCGTGTGGCTGCACAAGCGCTACAAAACATGAATGAAGCAAATAAACAGTTGATACAAGACCGCCAGCAAGATACTGGTTCAACACTGAATAATCAAACCTCAGCTGAGAGCGGCAATATTTTTACTCGCGCACAGAATCAACAGCCATTGACTCCAGCAACTAACTCAAACAACTCTATCGCGCCAAATAGTAGTGTTTTGAAAATAGACGCTGATAACGCAAATATCAATTCATTGTCGTCTAACCGTCCTGTATCTGCAGCACAGGATAATGAGGCACTGATTAATAATGGTCTTGCTAATAATACAGTTACAAATAATGCGGTGACAAATAATAACAGTAATGCCGAACGAGACTCTAATCGTCAAATACAAACGTCTTTATCTTCATCAGAACGCGACCAATATCAATCGATTGAAATTTATGCGTAGTACTTCAGCACCTCGTGCTGATTTAATCCATTCAACCTGTTCATGATCAACTCAAACATTGGCTCATCTGTTAATCGGAATGTGAAATTCGTATTATTAATTGTATTGTGAGTATCTTCAGTGACTTAACAAATAGCCTCTGCTGCTCAGCATCAGCCATTAAAGGGTAAATCATGTTGTTTCAAAATGAGGCTTTCTAATAATTTACACGCGGGTCCTTGTTGATCTCGATTGGGAATGACCAAGTTAAGCATTATTTTGCGCTGATAACTGCCACGTAAATGTAAGCGGATAAGCTGTTTATTGGCAATTTCTTGTTCAACTAAAAAGCTAGGTATCCAACAAAAGCCAATATTACGGGCCAGAATACTCTTTGCTTCATGAAAGTTAGAGACGGTCCAACGTTGTTCTGCTTTTAACCACCCAATATCATTACTGGCATTAATTCCGGTATCTTTAATGACAATTTGAAGGTGCTGGGCTAATTGCTTGTCATCTTCAATTAAAGTCAGTGTTGCCAGAGGATGATCCGGATGGCAAACCAGTTCAAAACTTAATTCACATAATGGTTCAGATATATGGCCTTTAGGTGCGGTGGCACAAATAGCAATATCAGCTTGATTATTATTGATAAGTTCGTGGGTTCCGGAAATAACAGAATCAATAATGGTTACCCGAGTACCACGGCTGTCCGGTAAAAATTCTCTCAATGATTCCACAAGATTGTCCATTGGGTAAACAATTTCTCTGGCAATAGTGAGGTTAGGTTCCCAACCTTGGC
The DNA here is from genome assembly GCF_041439795.1 of Shewanella sp. 5S214. Taxonomy (NCBI): domain Bacteria; kingdom Pseudomonadati; phylum Pseudomonadota; class Gammaproteobacteria; order Alteromonadales; family Shewanellaceae; genus Shewanella; species Shewanella sp. 5S214. The sequence goes on along the minus strand of NZ_JBGOOV010000001.1, from coordinate 347,094 downwards.
CTAAATTTGAGGCCAGTTGTTCAAGTTCTTCAACAGATTGAGTTAGGTGGCGAGAGCGACGCAATAACACTTCACCTTGCTCAGTTAAATATGCTTTTCGACCTTTGACTTCGAGTAGATTGATCCCCAATTGATGTTGTAACTTGGCCACGGCATGATTTAACGATGATTGGCTTTTGTTGAGTTTTTCTGCCGCTTGAGCATAGCCGCCAAAATCAACAACAGCTTGGACTATTCGCCATTGTTCTAAGGTTGATTTTGCTCTGCTCATTAAGTGCTCTCTTTATTGTTGGCTGAAAATGAAGGAAACTAGCGTATTTTTTATCATAAAAAAGGCAAATGCACTGCAGCATTTGCCTCAAATATATCTTGGCTAGTATTGAGTGTTATTTAGCATTGTTCAGAGAAGCTTTAGGCTTCACTAATTTTGGTAAGTACTTTTTAGTACTCGCAATATTATTTAAATACGGACCTTTGTGTAATGTTTCAGGCCAATTTAATAACATCATTGCTAGTACGTTTCTGTGTTCACCAGAAGATAATTCAGCTTTGCCATGTGGTGACGGGATCATCATGATTTTTGGATCATATGCCGCAATCACGTGTTGTTTCACTTTATCCACAACTGGGTTATCGCCGTTACCCGTAATTAAGAAACTAATCCCAACTTCAGTAATAATATCTTCAGTCGTGTCGGTCAGAATACGATCAATATTTTTCTCAAAGTAATTTAAAATCCACTGATATTCTTTTGGATCGACAGGGTGTTGATAATACTCGCTGGCGGAAAAAATAAAGTGAGTCATACCATAGACTTTGTTTTTATATTGGCCTTTTTTGAGTTTATCATCATTGCTATCTGGATAGGTTTTAATAAAAGCTTGTTTGTAAGCTTGGTAATAGTCGCCAACGCCGATTTGTTTGGCCCAATATACATAGTTGATTAACTGCGCGGCCCAAGCCTTAATCATTTTTGTATCAGTGAAAGCAGGTTCTAAATTAGCATTTTTTAGGGTTTTTATCATTAAATCATGACAAGGTCCGGTAAAACCAAACTCATCCACTCGACTGGCATAGCGCAATAGCACGTCGGTATATAACATAAAATTAGGGTAGGGAGCGATGGCTTCTTTACGGGCAATAGCCCGTGGGCCTGAACCTAATTTATCCGCCTCAATTTTTGATTCACTTTTAATAAAACCGGGCTTATCCAGATTACATGAATAGTAAGCTTGACGTTCAGCAATAGTGAGGAGATCAATTAATGAGCCGTTAGCGTATTTGGGTTCCCCAGTCATACGGAATTGGCGTATAGCATAGTGGCCTTGAACTCGTGGGGGTAAGGAGTAAAGGTTGGTTTCTAAATTGGATTTTATGCCTTGATAAACTTGTTCAGCGGTTAAAGTATGGGCGGTTTTTTCTGCCGATTCTTTTGCGAAAGCCACACTACTAAACAACGTAGCTGACAATAGTAAATACGAGAGTGTTTTACTCTTGCGTAGTTCCAGCATGTTTAAATCTCCTGATAAGTGAATGTGGGTCAATCGGTAAGCCTATAAGCTGCTCGAGTTGATCGTTTAAGGTTAAATGTGTTTCATTGACTACCAGTAAATTAAATATCTCTCCAGTCGATATATTGGCTGGTGTTTGATTCATAATTAGCTCAGTCAATGCGCTTTGCCATAGCGGAAGATAATAATTAACTCCTTCATTGGCAATAGCTTGATAGCTGTATATTGCATCTGTTGCTTGCGGCCATTGTTGACCAAAACTTTGTTCAAAGTACGCTGATAGCTGCTGGTTATGACTTAACCATGTGTCTTGTTCAGTGTTGTTGAAGTCGCCATCATATTGATAAAAATCCAGTGCAACCTTGGCTCTAAATACCCATAACTGTTGCTGATATTGAGCGACTAACTGATATCGTTTAGAGATACTTTCTAATTTAAGCTGCTGTTTAATATAGTTAACTAGCCACAGTGTTGCAATGGCGTGAGCATCCGTATTCTGCGCTTTATGGTTGAGAAAATAAAACTCTCCACCTTGTGCTAAGGATACTATTGCTTGGCTTAATTGGTTAATTAATTTTTGTTGTTGTGTTGCACGGGTTAATTGTGGTGGAAAGCTGAGTGCATATTGGCCAAATTGATGACCAACGACGGTTTGTTTTATCAATTGACCGTTTACGTCTTGACGTGATTGTTGATCCGCTTGTGGATAAGTAAAAATTTCACCGAGTAAGCGTTGTTGATGCCATACCCGAATAATCTGGGTTTCATTTAAGCTGTTTTGTTGACCATCATCAGATGACGTTTCTCCCTCTACCCTGGGTTTTTCGATTGTGATGAGTTCAAATTTAAGGTTAAGAGGCTTAAGACTGGTGAATATTTGCTGTAGAAATGCATTTGTTGTCATCATTTCCATACTAGATGATTTACTTATGTCACTTAACGTCTGGGCAATATTCCAGGGCGCAATATCGATATTGGCAGTTTGGCTATCTAAAAATTGTTGTAATAACTGCGGCGTTAAGCGATGAGAGGCCAGCTGAGCTTGAGCTGTATTGGCATATCCTTGACGATGGGCTTGCTGCTGTTGCAGAAAATGGATTGATTCAACCGCTGCTGCCTGTTGTTCTTTAGCGCGAGTTTGATAGGCGAGCCAGGCTTGTTTTCTGCAGTATTCTTTGGGTTGTTTAATTAAGTATTTGGCAATACTGATATCAATATTCGTATTTTGGGCAGGCTCAGTATCTTGATGCTTGTTTGTGGTTTCTGTTCGTTGTGGTAAAACACAATCTTGTTGATTAAATTGCAGGGTAAAGTGTTGCAGCGATAACGCTTGATCTATGCTGGCTTGGGCACCATGCAATTTTGATTTTTCGATGACTGGCCATTGTGCACGTTTTATGGTCTCTAAACGTTGTCCTAATTGGTTATAAGGCGGAGCAAGGTGGGGTAATTGGTCAATGAGATATAAGGTTTGTGGTGCGCTAACGACTGCATTAAGTTCATCAGCAAGATGAAGTTGGCACCATAATAGGCCTTGTCTATTGATGCTGTTATTGGCAAAAGGGCGATAGTATTGAATTCTGTCGTTAATATTATTTAACGCCAGTGTATTCCTTTCAAATGCAACCGCTTGTCGCTCTACAGACTGAAAAGAAACAAGCGTCTGTTGTGCTAAATCTGGTTGATATTGTAAGCACTGTTCGATGAACAGTGCTAAAGGATTAGCCACAGCATGTGTTGTGGCTAAAAGATTAAAAAATAGGGTTGCTACAAAAATGCTTTTTAGCATAAGCCACACGTTCCTCAACTGACATTGCTGAGCTATTCATCGCTTCAACATGCTTAAGTCGAGGTAAGATCCCTCTTCCATTGGCAATTTGAATTGTTAAACCGGGTCGGGCATTCAATTCGAGTAACAATGGGCCTTTGTTTTTATCTAGCACCATGTCAGTGCCTAAATAGCCTAATTCACACATTTCATAAGCACTAGATGCCGTGTGAAGTAAGGTTTCCCAATGAGGAACGACTATGTTCGACAGCGGGAAGTGGGTATCTGGGTGTTTATCAACGGGCACGTCAAATTGCACCGCGTGTAAACTGTTACCGGTAGCAATGTCTAAACCAACACCGACAGCGCCTTGGTGCAAGTTTGCTTTACCGTCAGACGCCGCCGTCGATAATCGCAACATTCCCATGACAGGAAAACCTTTAAAGACAATTAAGCGGATGTCAGGGACACCCTCATAACTTAACCCTTCAAAGACCGGATCAAATTCAATTAATCCTTCGACAATCGCCACATCAGGCTTACCACCAAGTGAAAATAATCCACTTAAAATATTAGATACATGGCGGTAAATTTCATTCTGAGTCACTTCATGGCCATTAGGTTTATAATAACAACCATTGCTCACCCTAGTGATCACCATAATACCTTTGCCACCAGAACCTTTGGCAGGTTTTATCACAAAACCACTGCGGTCAAGGACCATTGCTGGTATTTCTTGGATTTTATGTTGCTGATGAACAACCCCAATTAAATCGGGAACAGCAATGCCATTAGCAAGCGCAAGTTGCTTAGTTATTAGCTTGTCATCAACGCGTTTATAAAACTTACGCTGATTATAACGACCAATATAGCTAATATTGCGCCTGTTCATGTTGAGTACACCGCTACGGCTCAATTCCCAGGGCCAGGCGTACTTCATTATTGTTCTCCAACTAATGGTCTAAAGCGTTTTAACTCAGTTAAACGGTAACCAGTGTACTGTCCCATTACTAATACCAACGCTAAGATCACTAAATGGATCCCTAAGAAGTTGAATACCCAATGCTGAACTAATTGGTTGTCCATAGCTAAGTAAGCCAATGTCGCCACAAATAAGCTACCACCACCAGATACAAAGACTTTTTTAGGGCCTTCTTCTTCCCAAAGAATCGACATACGTTCAATGGTCCAAGCGAGAATGATCATCGGGAAGAACGTAATGGTTAAGCCTTCACTTAAGCCTAATTTGAATGAGATTAAGGTAAATAAGCCGATAATAAAAATAACCACAATAATAACCGCTGATATTCGGGATATGAGCAGTAAGTTAAGTGTCGACAGATAGGAGCGGATCATTAAACCAAAGGCAACAATCAGTAAAAAACCAATTAAGCCAGTGAGTAGGGTGGTTTGAATAAATGCCAAGGCGATCAATACCGGCATAAATGTACCCGATGTTTTGATGCCTACAATCACTCGCAAGAACACGACAACTAATACTCCAATGGGTATTAATAATATGCCTTTAAATGTGCTTTGTTCTTCAAGTGGTAACTGATACAGGGAGAAATCCATGGCATCGTCATTCATCATCATGTCGATAGATGTCGCTAATGCTGAACGAGTATCTTGTAGCATGGAGAAGTTAACTAATGAATTAGTACCTCCCATAACATCAAGAACTGGGTGACCTGCGTATTCCCATAATACTAAGGTATTATCACGGCCTTTCTTGTTGTTGGGTACATCAAAAAGCTCCCATTGACCGTCATTATACACTTGAACATATGACGTCAGTTGTTGGCGACGGCGTTGATCTTCAAGTTGTAAACCGTTCACTATGCGTGCCGGTACACCTTTAGAGTGCAACATGTGGACAAACAAATTGGTTGAAGTGTTAGCCGATAGTAGCAAGGCCATATTTTGGCTTTGGTTATTATCATTAATCAAATTCATTAATTGCTGAGCAAAAGACAAATTCGTTGCACTACGAGCCCATACTTCTTCAATTATTTGGTCGGCTGCTGATTTCTCAGTTGCAGGCCATAAATAGGGTTCAGGTGTTACAGGTTCCTGGTCTGCTTCGATAGTGAGTTTACCGGTTGGAACCAAAGTTACGCGATAATATAGTGCTTGTGAGCCTGTAGCTTCACGAATCGACCATATTGCCCGACGATTATTGGCATCGGCTGAAATGTTTAAGCCATAACCTGGCGATGATGCATTTTCAACTAAAATATCAAATGCAGGATCGTCAGGTAATGAAAAATTGACTTCAGCAGGTTCATTGTTGCCATTGAAACTAATTTTAGCGTCCACGGCCCAACTTTGAACCTGTTCACCAGGTAAAAAAGGCACATTGTGTTCAATACCACGGTATATGCTGGTACTGATCCCGATGATAAATAGCAGCGCAACGAATATGTAAAACGGTTTACGAGAATGCATTACGGATCCTACTTAATTAACGTGGTAATTTGGTTTTTGTCTTTACCATGAATGTAGATTTGACCTACATCAACAATGGCAATATCTTTCATAAACTTGCGACCGAGTAACAAAGGATAATCAAGATGGCTTCGATCCGTTAAATTTAAATCAGTTTCGGCGGCATATTTACCTATTTTCAAATGGGCATGAATAACCGGACGACGATCATCATCTGAATCTGCATCTTGTTTAATACGAACAAAGCGCTCTACTTTAAATTCAAAGGTATTTTCTGGTTGATCTGCATTATTAGTGACGACGCCGAAACGAACCCATTGTACGCCTTCGCGTTCAAATAACACGATATTGCGCGCATCCAAAGATGATGACTCGGCACCGGTATCAATACGGGTGGCAAACTTTGCTTTTAACTCATCAATAAAAACACTTTCGACTTCGCCAAGGAGAAATTTTTCACCAATAAGACTTTCAGGGCATTGTAGTGGCACTGAAACAGGTTTGGAGACTGGAGGTTGAACTATTACCGTTTTTGGTTTCTGACTCATTGCAGTGCTGACTTGCGTCTTTAACTTTCTGACTTCATCAGAAAGCGCACTAATGTCGGCAATGTGCTGACTGCTTTGTGAATGTATAGCATCAATAATGACAGTTTGCGAAACTTGCAAACTGCTATTCAAATCAGCATTGGTTAGCGGAGGTGTTATTGGTTTTTGAGTAGTTGTACAACCCGATACGAGGGCCGCTACAACGGATAGAGCAATTACCTGCTTTAACATGTCAATTCCTGTTGAATAGTATTATTTACACTAAATCGTGATTCGGTTGGTTCTTTGTTGCAATGATGATGGCTCTCTTGGGAGCGGGATAACCTTCTACAGTTAAACTGACATCATTTGGATCGAGATAATCAACTAGAGATTCATTTTTCATCCATTGGGTACTACGTTGTTCCGCAAGCGAGGTAATATCGATGTCAACGCATCTAATATCAATAAACTCGCATTTTTTTAACCATAGCATTAAGGCTGCAACAGATGGGATAAACCAAACGTTGTTCATTTTGCCGTATCTATCTTGTGGAACCAATACCGCGTTTTCGTCGCCATCTATTACCAGTGTTTCAAGTACCAGTTCACCACCAATTCTTAATTGGTCTCGTAATTGTAGTAAATGATCGATTGGTGAGCGACGATGATAAAGCACTCCCATTGAAAATACGGTATCAAAGGCATCTAAAGCTGGTAACTCTTCGATACCAAGAGGCAATAAGTGCACTGGGTGTTGATTACCCGCAATGCGTTTTATTGCTTCAAACTGGCATAAAAATAACGGTGACGGATCAATGCCCACAACACGCGTTGCCCCAGCCCCTAACATGCGCCACATGTGATAACCACTGCCACAACCGACATCTAATACGGTGCGATTTTTTAAAGGCGAAATATAATCTTTAACCCGATCCCATTTCCAATCGCTGCGCCATTCGGTATCAATTTGAATACCATGAACGGAAAATGGACCTTTACGCCATGGTTGAAAAACGGCCAACAAATTAGTTAGTTTTTCGGCTTGGCCCGAGCTGAGTTGCTCTCCGGTTCCAATGGTCACACTACTGCTAAAATCTATATTATCGGGTTGCGGATAATGTAATTTATTGAGCACTTTTTCCCATTTGGGTAAATTACCGTGTTTATGATCTCTCTGCCATTTACCTAAAATTGCCGGTAATGTTTCTAACCAGTGTTGTAGGTTAGAATCGGCAATGTCTTTATAAAAAGAGCTGAAATTGATCATTTAATCGCTACCATAGATGCAAAGTTAAAACATTGAAACCAAACTGAGAAGTGACTAAAGCCGTTTTCGGTTAAGCGTTGTTGATGAACATTTAAGCTGTCTGGACGCATCACGTTTTCTAACGCACTGCGCTTTTGACTGATTTCGAGCTCACTATACCCATTTGCGCGCTTAAAATCTAAATGCTGTTCATCTAATAACTGTTGTATATGATTATCTTCAAAGAATAGCTTTTCCGAAATGACTAATATTCCGCCTGGAAGCATGCCATCGTAAATACGTTTTATTAAAGCATCGCGATCATGAATAGGCAAAAATTGTAGGGTAAAGTTTAGCACCACCATCGACGCATTTTGAATGTCAATTTCTCTGATATCGGCACACAGTAAATTTACTTTGATGTCGCTGACATATGCCGCAAGGTTTTCATTACAACGGTCAATCATCGACTGACTGTTATCGACCGCGTAGATCTGGCATTGACGGCCTTCAATTTGACGACGAATACTTAAGGTTGCTGAGCCTAACGAACTGCCGAGATCATATATATTGCTGCTAGGTGTGACAAATCGATGAGCAAAATCACCAATAGTATTGATTATTTGGGCATAACCAGGAACAGAGCGGCGTATCATGTCATTAAATACACCTGCAACACGTTGATCAAATTGAAAATCAGTGATTTTATCTGTCACATGAGCGTATATCTTATCTTGTTGGGAGTTCATGAGTTGCAATGTGAAAAAATGATAGCAGTATTTTAACTAATCATGATGAACGGCAGCAAGTATTCTACTGCTAATTTGTACGTTTTTTTTGATATATTTAACGATATAATAGGTAGCGAAGGTTCTGAATGCTTATTAATGCTGATAATATGTACAAAGAGCTAAGAAATTAATTTCTATTCATAAATTTAGCACGACACAAGATAGATTAATGATATTATTTAACCTTGTTACAAAACAGCAACAAAAATATACGCCATATCGTTTTTGTGTATTTGTGTATTTGTAACCAACATTAGCAATATTTTTCATTTGCGACATGTATTGATAATGATATTAACAAGGTCTTTTGGTCGCCTCATATCGGGATCGTCATCGGTTAAAATGCCATCTTCACCTTGGTCTTGTGTGTTGATGCACAGCACACTGCTATGGATGTTAATCAAGCTTGTTAATCAATTGGCAACATGGACAAGTAATGCCTGAAAAGTCTCATATTGACTCCATTTTGGATTTATTGCATGAGTTGTTGGTTGTTATAACAAGTGAAAGTATTAGGGAAAAAACTTGAAATTTATACCTTGGATATTCGCAATAGTATTTGCGTTAGCATTATCACCTGCGCAAGCAATGCATTCAGATAAAGTCGATACTTCAGTACCATTGGTGATAGTGATGGGTGAAGATACTTATCCATTTGAATATTTAAATGAAAACGGTACTCCTTCAGGTATTTTGGTTGATTTATGGCGTGAGTGGTCTGTCATTACTGATACCAAGGTGCAATTTGTATCGCGACACTGGCAGCAGTCCCTTGATCAACTTGAACAGCGACAGGCCGATATTCACATCGGCATGTCTAAAAATAGTGCGCGTCTCAAAAAATTTGATTTTGCCAAGCCATTCACCTCAGTAAATTCCTACTTATTCGTTCATAAATCTCTCAATAGTAAAAAACAAATTAGTGACTTAGTGCCTTATCAAATAGGTGTTGTGACAGGATCATCCCATGAGGCAACATTATCAGCGCTAGAGCCAAAGCTGAGCTTTAAGCATTATCAAAATCGTGAACAATTATTACAAGCTGCCGTGAATGGAGAGTTGTTTGTTTTTGCTGGTATGGAAGGCTATCAACGTAATTTGACCTTAGAGCAAGATATCGCGGCGAATTTTTATAGTTCGTCACGTATTCCTATTGAAAAAATCAATATATCACCTGCAGTAGCCAAAGGTGATCAAGACCTTATTAATAAAATTAATCATGGTTTTGAATTAATACCGCCTAACGTTATCCAACAAATAGAGCGTCGTTGGTTAGGCTATCATCGACAAACATCGGGTGTCATTATTGCGATGCAAAATGGCGTTGAACCTTATGTCGATATTGGTACCGACGGTTTGCCACATGGCATGTTGGTCGATTTATGGAAATTATGGTCAGAAAAAACCGGTATTAATGTTGATTTTGTGGCTGGTGACATGAACAGTAGCATTGATGATGTTAAACGTGGTGTTGCTGATGTCCATATTGGTTATCCTGAAAGCAAAGATATGCGTACAGGTTTGAAACAAGCTTGGCATATTATTTCAGTCAAAAGTCGTTTTTTTAGTGCTAATTTAAGCATCAATAACATTGAAGATATTGCGATGCGAATCGGTGTATTTCCAACGGCACCTTATATTAGTGAGATGAAAAAAGCGTTTCCCAAAGCTCAGTTACGTTTTTATGATTCATTAGACAGCATGGTAAAAGCGGCTCAGAATAAAGAGATCAGTGGTTTTGTGTCTTCTGCAGCGATGGCATCGCATTACTTGCTGGCAAATAAACTGTGGGCAGAATTTCGTCAATATACGGATATCGAATTTTCCACCGATATGTATGTCTTAACCAGGATTGATGACAGCGGTCTAGCGGACCGAATTCAAGCCGGTTTTAATCTAATTTCTGTCGAAGAACAAATGCAAATAGAGCGTAAGTGGTTAATTAATCCCGATGATCGTTTTTTTGCCAATTCTGCCCATAACATTAAATTGACGACCCAGCAAAAGCAATATATCAGTAGCTTAGGAGCCATTAAAATGGGTTACCTAAAAAACTGGGCGCCGATGGAATTTCAAGGGAGAAATGGGGAATTTTTAGGGATTAATGCAGACATTAAAAATTTATTAGTCAAACAACTTAATTTAACGATTATCCCTGTGCCTTACGATGATTTTCGCCAAATGATAGATGATCTTATTAAAGGCGATATTCATCTTGTTGCCAGTATGGCCAAAACCCCTGAACGTGCAAGTAAACTGGCATTTTCATTAGTCTATTGGCCATCTCCTTGGGCGATAGTCACTTCTTTAACTCAACCTCCCATTTTTAATATTTCACAAGTAACCGGAAAACGCTTAGCGGTTGTCGAGGGGTATCAGATTGTCGATCAGTTGCGACAGCAATATCCGGGAATAACATTAGTGTTTGTTGCAGATACTAAACAGGGAATGGCAGCCGTGCTTAATGGCTCGGCGGATATGTTTATAGAGCAGGTGGCATCATTAGCGACAACCTTAAAAAGCGGCCAATATCCCAGTTTAAAAATGTCGTTATTAGCTGAGCTTACCGAGCAACATAGCCACATTGGTTTATTTCCAGGGGTTAAAAATTTGGTGCCTTTAATTGATAGGGTTCTTGCCACTATTGATGAAACCGAACAACAAAATATGTATCAAAAATGGGTATCGTTAGATCTCAACAGTGACACGGTACAGTATCAACCTTGGTTTAAATATTTGGTGATTTTTTTGTCTATTGTCACCCTAGTTGCCATTGTTATACTCGTGTCAAGTAGACGCTTAAATATTGAAATTCAAAAGCGCGCTAAAGTAGAAGAAGACCTAAGGTTTATGGCCAGTCATGACAACATAACGGCTTTGCCTAACCGATATATTTTCGAAGATAAATTAGCGCAAACAAGCCTAGTCCATCAGCGAGATAAATTAAAATTTGCATTGTTGTCTATCAATTTGGATGGCTTTAAAGTCATAAATGATAAACATGGCTATCATGTTGGTGACAAGTTACTGCAACGTATTGCGGTGCTACTGACTCGCCATTTGAAAGATTCTGATACTGTAACGCGGTTTGTAGCAGATGAATTTGTGATGCTATTAAATCAGATTGAAACCAAAGAAGATGCCCGTCAAGTTGCGGAAAACATACTCAGCACGTTAAAAAAACCGCTGCTAATCGGTGATGTCAGTATTACTATTTCTGCCAGTATCGGTATCGCCATATTTCCTGATGATTCTGATAACGCAGCCTCATTATTGAAAAAATCAGATCAGCTCATGTATCAGGCTAAAAAAGTAGGTGGCCATCAATATAAAATGAGCTAGTTTTGATTGATGGTTTTTCAGTCAGTCAATCCAGTTTATTCGCTATAGGTCTGGTTAATTGCCTTAATCTGATTGATACTTCAATGCATAAGTTTGAGTCACGGTATATAATGCCGTTTTTATCATTTTCGATTTCCAAAATACCGCTTTGTGGATAAAGGATAGAGTTCAATGCGCAGTCATTATTGTGGAGACATTAATCCGTCTCATCTAGGTCAAGAAGTTACTTTAGTCGGTTGGGTAAACCGTAGTCGCGATTTAGGCGGAGTTGTGTTTTTAGACTTACGCGATAGAGAAGGGCTAGTTCAAGTTGTTTTTGACCCAGATCTAAAAGACGTTTTTGATATAGCCAGCACATTGCGCAGTGAGTTTTGTGTTCAAATTAAAGGTGTTGTGCGCGCTCGTCCAGAAAGCCAAGTCAATTCACAAATGAAAACCGGTGCGATTGAGATTTTAGGTACGCAACTGACAGTGATTAATGCATCAGCTCCGTTACCTTTAAGCATGGATAATTATCAAAATAACAGTGAAGAACAACGCTTAAAATACCGTTATTTAGATTTACGTCGTCCAGAAATGGCCGAGCGTCTTATCTTCCGCGCTAAGGTCACCAGTTCTGTTCGTCGCTTCTTAGACACCAATGGTTTTTTAGACATCGAAACGCCGATTTTAACCAAAGCGACCCCAGAAGGTGCACGTGACTATCTAGTCCCAAGCCGAACGTATAAAGGTCAATTTTTTGCGTTACCTCAATCCCCACAGCTGTTCAAACAGTTGTTAATGATGTCAGGTTTTGACCGTTATTATCAAATCGTTAAATGTTTCCGCGATGAAGATTTACGTGCTGATCGCCAACCTGAATTTACCCAAATCGATATCGAAACATCTTTCATGTCTGCTGAACAAGTCATGGAAAAAACTGAGCAAATGATGCGCGGTTTATTTCACGATTTATTGAATGTTGATTTAGGCGATTTTCCGCGTATGACTTACGCCGAAGCCATGAAGCGTTATGGTTCTGATAAACCCGATTTACGTAATCCACTTGAATTAGTTGATATTGCTGATTTAGTTAAAGACGTCGAGTTTGCGGTATTTAATGGCCCAGCAAACGATGTTGAAGGCCGCGTAGCCGCATTACGTATTCCGACAGGCGCATCATTATCACGCAAGCAAATTGACGATTATACCAAGTATGCGGCAATTTATGGCGCGAAAGGCTTAGCGTGGATGAAGATAAATGACTTAGCTGCAGGTATTGAAGGTATTCAATCTCCTGTACTTAAGTTCTTAACTGAATCGATAGTTAACGATATTATCAGTCGTACTAATGCACAAACAGGCGATATCATTCTGTTTGGTGCCGATAAAGCCAATGTTGTTGCCGAGGCTATGGGAGCATTGCGCTTAAAAGCAGGTGAAGACTTTAAGCTGCTTGAAGGTCAATGGCGTCCAATGTGGGTTGTTGACTTCCCTATGTTTGAAAAAATTAACGGCGGGTTCCACGCTGTTCATCATCCTTTTACAGCTCCTCGTGGTATGAGTGCTGAACAGTTGGCTGCAGATCCTGCAGCAGCAATTTCAGATGCCTATGATATGGTGTTAAATGGCTGTGAGTTAGGTGGTGGTTCAGTTCGTATTCACAATGCTGAAATGCAAAGCACAGTATTTAATATTTTAGGTATTGAAGCTGAAGAAGCCAAAGAAAAGTTCGGTTTCTTACTTGAAGCATTGCGTTATGGTACTCCGCCACATGCTGGTTTAGCATTCGGTTTAGACCGTATTATTATGTTAATGACCGGCGCCAGCTCCATTCGCGACGTGATGGCTTTCCCGAAAACGACTACCGCTGCATGTCCGTTAACCAATGCTCCAGGATTTGCTAACCCAGTGCAACTCGCTGAGTTAGGCATCGCCGTGGTTGAAAAGGTTAAAACAGAAGAGTAAAGCGCTAACGTTAGCCATTTGCTCGCCCTTAACAGGGGACTACATACCGAGGCTTTTGCCTCGGTACGTTTTTTACAAGTAAACGAGTTTACTTGGTACGTCCTATTGAATAGTAAGGAGATACAATGGCTGGACACAGTAAATGGGCCAATATTAAACACCGCAAAGCAGCACAAGATGCTAAACGCGGCAAGTTATTCACCAAATTCATTCGTGAACTGACCGTCGCGGCCCGCGAAGGCGGTTCAGATGTTGATGCCAATCCTAGATTACGTGCTGCAGTTGATAAAGCCTTATCCAATAATATGACTCGCGATACCGTTGAACGCGCCATAAAACGCGGTGCCGGTGAGATAGATGGCCAGCAACTAGAAACTATTATTTATGAAGGCTATGGACCTGGTGGAACGGCGGTGATGGTCGAAACCATGACAGATAATCGCAATCGTACTGTTTCAGGCGTGCGCAATGCCTTTAATAAATCGGGCGGTAATTTAGGCACCGATGGTTCTGTTGCCTATTTGTTCACGCAATCAGGTATTATTTCTTACGACAGTGATATCGATGAAGACAGCTTAATTGACAGTGCCTTAGAAGCGGGTGCAGAAGATGTTATCACCCATGAAGATGGCTCTATCGACGTTTTTACTACGCCAGAGGCCTTTGGCAAAGTCAAAGATGCACTTGATAGTGCGGCTTTTGGGGCGGTTCATGCTGAAGTGACCATGGTAGCGTCATTAAAAGCAGAGCTTGATGCCGATACGGCTGAAAAGTTTTTACGTTTAATTGATAACTTAGAAGATCATGATGATGTACAAGAGGTATATCATAATGCTGAGATTTCAGATGACGTTATGCAAGCGTTAGATAACGCATGAGGCATCAATGGCCATTATTTTAGGTGTTGACCCGGGTTCACGTATTACCGGTTATGGGGTGATCCAATGCCAAGGCCGTCAACAGATTTATCTTGGTAGTGGCTGTATTCGAACATCCGCCGATGAGTTACCGCAACGCTTACAGCAAATTTATGCTGGCTTATGTGAAATCATTACCCAATATCAGCCCGACGAGTTTGCTATCGAGCGGGTGTTTATGGCCAAGAATGCGGATTCTGCCCTTAAACTGGGCCAAGCGAGAGGTGCGGCGATTGTTGCTGCAACCTGTGCTGGTTTACCGGTTGCAGAATACAGTGCAACACAAATAAAAAGTGCCGTAGTTGGCACTGGCAGAGCTCAAAAAACGCAAGTACAACATATGGTGAAACAATTACTTAAGCTACCAGCTTCACCACAAGCTGATGCGGCCGATGCATTAGGAGTAGCAATATGTCATTTTCATACTTATCAAAGTCTTATCGCTATGGGCGGTAAAGCCAGCAGCAGAACATATGGAAGATACAAATGATAGGTCGATTAAGCGGTATTTTAGTTGAAAAGCAAGCGCCTGAAGTGGTGCTAGACGTTAATGGTGTAGGCTATGAATTACAAGTGCCGATGACCAGTTTTTATGAATTACCTGCGTTAAATCAAGCTACCATGTTATTTACCCATTTTGTGGTGCGCGAAGACGCTCAGTTGCTTTATGGTTTTATCACCAAACAAGAACGGGCGTTATTTCGTTTACTGATTAAAACTAATGGTGTCGGCCCTAAGTTGGCGTTAACGATTTTATCAGGTATGACTGCATCTGAGTTTGTATCATGTGTTGAACGCGATGATATTGCCACCTTAGTGAAATTACCTGGAGTGGGTAAGAAAACGGCTGAACGTTTAGTGATTGAAATGCGCGATAAGCTTAAAAGTTTGCTTGAAGCTTCTGCCGGTTCTGAGCGCGAGTTTATGCTACAGAGTAATTACACTCCCGCGCCAGCAGCTGAAAGCGCTGAAGAAGATGCTATTTCTGCCTTATTATCTTTAGGCTACAAGCCCGCTCAGGCCAGTAAGTCGGTTTCTGCGGCTTTTAAGCAAGGTATGAGTTCTGAAACGTTAATTAAAGCTGCTTTAAAATCAATGTTATAAGTATGATATGCATAAACAGGGTACGTAAAAATGATTGAAGCTGATCGCCTGATCCAGCCGCAAGTACAAGGTCAAGATGAACTGATTGATCGTGCTATGCGCCCTAAAATGTTGGATGAGTATACTGGTCAAGATGACACTCGTGCCCAGCTTAAGGTTTTTATACAAGCTGCGATAAATCGCCGCGAGGCCCTTGATCACATGCTGATTTTTGGCCCTCCAGGTTTAGGTAAAACAACCTTAGCAATGATTGTCGCCAATGAGATGGGGGTGAACATCAAATCCACTTCTGGCCCCGTGCTCGAAAAAGCCGGCGATTTAGCGGCCTTGTTAACGAATCTTGAAGAGGGTGATGTACTGTTTATCGATGAAATACATCGGTTAAGCCCTGTGGTTGAAGAAATTCTTTATCCGGCGATGGAAGACTACCAACTGGATATTATGATTGGTGAAGGCCCCGCAGCACGTTCGATTAAGTTAGATTTACCGCCATTCACGCTTATTGGGGCGACCACTCGAGCTGGAGCACTAACATCACCACTGCGGGCGCGTTTTGGTATACCACTGCGTTTAGAGTTTTATAATGTTAAAGATCTTACCACTATCGTGACACGCTCAGCGAATGTGATGGAGCTTGAGATTGATCAGCAAGGTGCGATTGAAATTGCCAAACGTTCACGAGGCACCCCGCGAATTGCTAACCGTTTATTACGCCGTGTTCGCGACTATGCGGAAGTTAAACATGATGGCAAAGTCACCCAAAAAGTGGCCGAGTATGCACTTGATTTGCTTGATGTTGATGAGCAAGGTTTCGATTACTTAGACCGTAAACTCTTGCTGGCAATTATTGATAAATTTATGGGTGGTCCAGTAGGATTAGATAACCTTGCCGCCGCGATAGGTGAAGATAGAGAAACGATTGAAGATGTATTGGAGCCTTTTTTAATTCAACAAGGCTTTATTCAGCGCACTCCTAGAGGACGAATAGCCTCCCAGCGTGCCTACGATCACTTTAGTTTGCTAAAGCCAGAATAGTCAGTCTCGATGGGTTAACGTTGAATCATTAATTTTGCTTTGTGTTTTGGGTATCAGATTAGCCCAAATTTTTTAATCAATTGTTTATCAGCATATTATCCGCTGCATGCTTATTGCAGCTAACAAAAAAGCCAGCAACTTGCTGGCTTTTGTTATTTTTACTTATCACTAATACTAATACTAATACTAATACTAATACGTACCATATTAACCTAAAGCTGCAGTTGCTGACTTTTTCTGAATTAATTCAATTTTATATCCATCAGGATCTTCAACAAAAGCGATTTCAGTGCTTCCGCCTGCAACCGGCCCTGGTGCTCGGGTGACTTTACCTCCTGCAGCAGTAATTGCATCGCAGCGGGCATAGATATCTTCTTCTCCAATGGCTAAGTGACCAAAAGCATTACCTAAATCGTAACTGTCGACACCCCAGTTATAGGTTAATTCAATCACAGCTTGGCCTGTGGTTTCTTCGCCAAAACCGACAAAGGCAAGCGTGTACTTGTATTCTGGGTTTTCTGATTTACGCAGTAATTTCATCCCCATTACATCAGTATAAAAAGTGATGCTGCGATCTAAATTGCCTACGCGGATCATCGTATGAAGTAGTTGTGACATGATATACTCTCTTATTAAAAATTTATCTGACTGTATCAAGCTCAGATGCTAATGAAAAGTGTGGCGGTTAATACCCATAAAATTTTGCTTTAGCTCACATTTGTGAGGATATTTTTTGGGTTAACTCATAAAAAGCGTTATTCTTGCAGTATACACATTTGGAGGCAAGACAATGACTACAGAATTAAAAATGGCTTTAGGCACAACAGTTGTAATCGCAATTTGTTTCAGCGCATTTTTTGTGTCGATGTTTTAAGCACCCGCAAAAATAGATAGCTCCATTTGACCCAATGCCAAATGAACGTACAGCATGTTAATTGAGAAGTTAACATGCTGTACGTTTTTTTATAAACTCTCAAAGTGCTTTTGGTGCTTTGAGAGTTTATTTTTTACAAATCTTGTTTTGCAGACAACTCCCACAAGGCTTCAAAAATACAAACGCCACCGAGAGGTTTTGTCGCTAAGCACAGTTCACTGGTCCTGGAGTGTTCGATGGTTGCAGATCCGAACGTGACATTTCATCGGCTCTGATCACGCTAATTTCTGGACGCCTAATTCAGTTTTAACTGCAATATAACGACGAGAAAGGTGCTAACCAAACTTGTTTTCATGATGTTTTAAGGTTAATTCTACCCGTTCCAATGCTGTCATGATCATCGCCGCAATTGATGGCGATTGGTTTTTAATAAACAATGTTGACGAATGAGCCGCACATAACACTTCAGCACCGCTCCATTGCTCCGCTAGATCTGCGACCCAATGCCGAAAATCATCAGCAGCGCCTTTGCGTTGTTCTAATGTTTTCGACAGTGTCATATGAAAAGCCAATTCTGGACTTTTTAAAAAACGGAGTAAACCGGGTAATTGAAAGTACATAAACGTATCGTCAACGTGAATGGTTTTTGATTCTTTGTGGTAAGCAAGCACCGATGAAAAATGTAGGTGCTCGTTTTTGGAAATAAAATCGACCCCGCGGGGCACTGAAAATTCAAAATCCTCTGAAAACAAAGCGGCAAACTCGTTTGAATTGGTTAACTCTGTTTGCCATGTTAGGTTGGGCAACTTATCGATATGGCGCTGCGTGCCATAGAGTTTTGCGTGTGGATAATCGCCATGTATTTTTTCAATATGCACTGTATGAAATGGATGCAAGTTAATAATCGCTTCAATGTCGACTCCATTGTTGGTCAGCGAATCGACTTGCTGTTTAATGTCGTCTTGCATTTCATAAGCGTCGAGCAAAACAAACTTGCCGTTACCGCGCTTTACTAAAGAAGCGTGTGTTCCAATATTTAGTAAACCGAAAATCTTAAACTCACCACGAATATTCCAAAACGCATCTGAAATTTTTAATATTTTGTCAGTCATAATTAATACTCATTGTTTGCTTCTCCTCAGGATAATTCACCAAGAATGATAAACAGAGTGAAGTAAATTGTTATTTACTTCACTCTGACGGCTTATTCCCTAGTTGCTAGGCTCTTATGTTTTATCTGCTATCTAAAATAGCGACACAGAGACCGAAGAGCAAAAAGGATTTGCTGAGAAATGACAACATATGCACTCAGGCAAGGGATACTTCTGATCTAGCATTTTTTCCTCTGGCCCGACAATCCGTTTGAGTCCGCATGCTAAAAATCGCTCTCTTGTGCTGGCTTACAATGTAACTGGTTCAACAGCAGACCTAAGCAGCTGTGATTTTTATCATGCCAGTTTGCATCTTGCTCCTGTCCAATAGAGTGGCTTTGCACTTACAGTGGCTGCCTAGTGGGACGAATGATAATCTCGTTGACATCAACATCTGTCGGCTGCTCGATAGCATAAGCAATTGCTCGCGCAATCGCATCAGGGTCAATGGCCATCTCATACATTTCATCAACACCTTTGGCAGTATCGGGGTCGCTGATTTTACTGGTCAGCTCGGTCGCTACGGCACCAGGAGAAATATTGGTGGAGCGGATTTCCCCATTGCCTTCTTGACGAATGCCTTCAGATAGCGCCTTGACGGCAAACTTGGTAGCGGAATAAACGGCGGATGCCGGAAAGACCTTATGCCCGGCTACTGACGAGAGATTAATAATGTGGCCAACATGCTGCTCGCGCATGGTCGGCAGCACCGCGGCAATGCCGTAGAGCACGCCTTTGATATTGACATCAATCATTTTCTCCCATTCGTCGACCTTGAGTTCATCGAGGGGCGATAGCGGCATCAAACCAGCGTTGTTGACCAGCACGTCGATGCGTCCGTAAGCTTCCTTCGCCGCCTTGGCCAGCGACTCGACTTGAGCGCGGTCAGTGACGTCGGTAACCTGATAAATAGCTTCACCCCCCTGATCCTTGATCGTGTCACGCAGCTCCACAAGGCGTTCCTCGCGGCGGGCAGCAAGCACCAGTTTAGCGCCACCCTTTGCCAGGCGTAGTGCTGTGGCTTTACCCAGACCACTGCTGGCACCGGTAATGATAACGACTTTGCTATTGATCTCTGACATGGATTTTCTCCTGTTGAAATGAATGATTGAATTTTATACGTTAACGGTTCCAAGCTTAATGTTACGCCAGCGACACTAGGGTTAGGCTGACTGCATATTCTGCGTCATACCGTCGTAACGGCCTGTAGTGGCGGCCTCCATCAGTACGTGTGCCACATCCGCTCGAGATGCCTTGGCCGATTTGTCGACATTGTCACCCAAGATCACATCCGTGCTTCGGCCCTTGTTGGTCAGTGCTACAGGGCGCAGGATCGAGTAAGTTACTCCGGAAGCCTTGAGGTATTCGTCCGCTTCGTGTTTGGCATTCAGGTAAGGGGCCATGTCGCCGGTAGGGTTGGATTGATCTGCGCCGATCGAGCTGAGCATCACGAAACGCTTTACGCCTGATTCTTTCGCTTGATCAATCAGTCGCTTCGCGCCGTCCCGATCCACTTTTTTGGTCATTTCAGGGCCGGTGCTTCCTCCTGAACCTGCGGCAAAGATCACCACGTCCATGCAGTCGCACAGGCCGGTTTCCAGGTCGGTCAGGTCACCATGGCGCAGGTCTACACCTTGGGGCAAAGAACTGGTATCCGAACTTTCGCGAACCAGCGCTATCGGCTTATGGCCCTGATCTATCAGGTACTGGGCCAGAAGCTGGCCCGTTTTACCGGTGGCACCGGCGACAAAAATGTTCATACTCATAGAGAAATCCTTAATGTTGAATGAAATGGGCGAAATTGTGGGTGTAAAGCCAGGTCAGGGCAGGAAAATCGACTTTACGTTGACGAACTCCTTGATGCCGAAACCACCGTGTTCACGTCCGTATCCGGAATTCTTGACCCCGCCAAATGGCATATTCGGATCAGCAGCCCCAAACGAATTAATGCGGATCATGCCTGTGTCAAAGTCATCGCGTGCCAGTTTGAGGGCTCGTTCCTCATTCTTTGAAAAGATCCCTCCGCCAAGTCCATAGCGGCTTTCATTAGCCAGTCGCATGGCGTCCTCATCATCAATAGCGCGGATGATCGACGCGACCGGCCCGAAGATTTCATCGTCATAAGCGGGCATTCCGGGCGTAAGATTTGCCAGCACAGTGGCGGGATAATAGGCACCTGTGCGTTTTGGCACTTCGCCACCGCAGAGGATTTTTGCACCCTTGGCGACGCTGGCGTCCACCTGCTCCTTAACGGTGTCAAACTGCTCCTGGCTGGAAAGCGGCCCAAGCTGGGTATTCTTATCCGTGGGGTCACCCATGTTGATTTTTTGCATTTGAGCGACGAAAGCCTCGACAAAGGCGTCATAGACCTTATCGGTCACGATGAACCGCTTGGCAGAAACGCAGGTCTCTCCGTTGTTGTAAAGTCGGCCCATAACCGAAAATTTTACGGCGGTTTCAATATCGGCATCCTCAAGCACCAGATAAGCGTCATTCGACCCCAGTTCTAGCACTGTCTTCTTTAACTCTTTGGCTGCCACAGCCCCGATGTGTCGCCCAGCACCGTCGCTACCGGTCATTGTGACACCACGGACCATTGGATGGGCTATCAGCTTGTCGCTGGTGTCGTGATCGATCACCAAAACCTGGAACAGGTCCTCGGGCAAGCCGGCCTCAATACACAATTCACGCAAACGAAGTCCGGAGCCAGTGCAGATGCTGGCGTGCTTCAGAACACAGCCATTACCTGCCATCAGATTGGCTGCCAGCACACGGATCGGCTGGTAAAGGGGAAAGTTCCAAGGCTGGATTGAATAGATGACGCCGATTGGCTGATAACTGATGACGCCGCGTTTGCCGTTGAGTCCTTGCACACGCTCTTCATCAGCCAGCGCTTCTGGTCCATTTTCAGCGGTGTAATCTAAGATCGCAGCACAGAGTTGAACCTCAACGAGACCATCTTTCAGGAGTTTGCCGGTTTCGTTGGTCATCAAGGCGGCCAATTCATCGGCATTGTCACGTAGTTTTTGACCGATGTTATTAAGATAGGTGGCCCGTTCCAGATGGGGTAGTTTACGCCATTGCAGAAATGCCCCATGGCAGGACTCAAGCCGAGCCGTCGCCTGCTTTTCGGTCATTATGTCGTAGGAATGGATTGCTTTTTCAGTCGCGGGATTAATGGTGGTGATTGTCGTCATGGTTGCTCCTTCCGAGTCTGATGGGTAAACGCCGTTGGCGCTAGCTTTGGTGTATTATCAGTCCGTTGGCGGGATCTGTCTGTTCGCTTGCCAACACTACCGTGTTGCAAACAGCGCCGAGCTCCTGCTGGTAGTGGAAAAATGGCCCAAAGAAAAAAGCACATACTTGATCGATTCAGCATGGTCTGGTGTGTTGGCTTGAGGGTCATTGAACCCTATGTTGGAACAAGTCAATCGACTAAAGAGCGCTAGGCAGGTATGTTGGTTTTCCCCCTTTTCTGTAAGAATGCGGGGGCCAGAGAACAAATTTGATGGTGCTAATTCCCCAGGCGATATCTTGTTGTGAGGGGACTCGCATAGGCGGCAGTAAATTGCTTGGCGCTGAAATGAGCGGTGACGTTGGCATTGACCCACTTGCTGTAATGCCAGCAAAATAGTTTATCTTTAACCGCTTGATATGTTTTTCCTGTGTGGCAGGAAAAGATTAAGTGAACCACTGGACTCACGAAAGTATTCAGTCCAGAAATTATGTTATATGTCAGATCAGTTATGCTATGTGTCGGATCATTAATGGCAAATGTGCGCATTCGATGAGTCAATATAAGCCTATTCGAGCGCTTATATTTACATCCCAGAGAAAACTTGAACGTCGGCTATCTCAGTATTACCGACTTTCAAGCCGCCTGGAAGAATTAGTGTACTCGTAGCAAAAGCCGATGGTCGGCTCTTTTTCCAGAACCAGGAGCGATCTGCCGACCTTCAACATTTTTGGCAGTCTAATTAAATTAGACCGATGCGACAAAACTGACGTTTAGTTAATGAAAGTGTCTCTAATCCCAGAGATTACTTTTCATTTTCAGACGATGATGACTTCTGTGTGTCTGCTGATTTTTCTTCTGCCTTTTCTTCTGACTTTGTTTCCGACAACATAGTATTGAGCTTTTCACCGCCTTTGGCGCCAAAATCCAATGTTCTGATAGGAAAGGGAATTAAGATATCAGCTTTTTCTAGCGCTTTTTTAATTTCTACCACCGCAGTATGTCGAGCTTTCATAAAGCCAGTGTCGCCTGGGTAATCGATCCAGAACCAGACCACTAAGTTTATACTGCTGTCTGCAAACCCCTTAGCAAACACGGCAGTTTGTTCTTTTTTGATAACAAAATCACAGGCGTTTATCGCTTCTTCGATAGCTTCAGCGGCCTTTTCTGGGTCGTCTGCGTAAGAAATACCAACGGGCACTTCGATTCGCCTGACCCCTGTAACCGTATAATTAGTGAGTACGTTTCGAAATAAGATTTTATTTGGAATAACTTCTATTTGGCCAAAAAACGTTTCGACTAATGTGTTACGCAAATTAATGGTTTTTACTGTGCCGAATACATCTCCTGCCTCAACCACATCGCCAATTTGAAATGGCTTACGAATACCCATAGCAATACCAGCAATAAGATTCTCTGCCATGTCTTGAAAAGCAAAACCAAGCGCTAGGCCAATAATACCTGCGCCAGCTAAGAGTGACGTTACGGTGCCGGTTAACCCCAAAAACTCTAGAGCGATAAATAGCCCTGTCAACAACACCAGCATCTTGATTATTGATGAAAGTAGATCGGCAATTTGTTCAGACTCTAAGGCTTTATGAAGCACTTTTCGAACGACTCTACCAACATATTTAGCCAGTAAGCCAAAAAACATGGCTAAGAGAAAGGCGACTATAAAATTTGGCAAGTGTTTAATGCCAGCTTCTAGCCAGCCTTGTAATTTTTCGTTAATTAGCTGCCAGAATTTGTCTAATACAGAGAGGTCCATTAATATTATTCCCACTATTATTTATCATCGTTCTTTAATGCAGATACAGCCCATGTATTGAGCTTTTCGAGTGTCGAGGAGAGGTAAAATAAAACGACATTTTTGACAAAATGAAAATCCATGTAGCCTCATATTTTCCATACTAACATCTCTTTACTATCCTCGAGGGAGTGAAAGTCAGCGCACTGTCTTCTATGACTTAAAAAAGCTCAGCATATGCTGTGGACAACAGAGCTTTTTACGCCGTCATCACCCGATGTTATTCGCCCAACGTTAAAGCAGTCACAAGCTGAGTTTGCGCGGCGACTGGCGTAACTATGAGCACGTTGAGCTTTCTCTATTTCCGCGGGGGAATTTGGTATAATTTGTTAAGCTAGAAATATGTGTCAATAGCAATCGTGGGCTTGCTGTCAAATGTGGTTCTAGGGTTAAATGTGTTAAGCCGCCTAGTTGGGTGGTGTGGAATGACGACAAAAGATAGTTTGAGTTTGAGCCTCACAATAAAACCATGATGTTGCGCAAAATTGAGCTGTTTAAAAAGGCTATGGTGTAAAAATCGCTGAGTTAATTAATGGTTAGTTTGGTGCAGGGACTGTTCACTATAATTGGGTGCATGATTATAAAGCAGTAAAGCGCCGAGCACTGATTGGTAAGCTCAATGCCAACTTGAAGACAACTACCCGCTATTGATGAATAAAGCTGAGGTTGATTGTTTAGTTGCTA
This sequence comes from Shewanella sp. 5S214, assembly GCF_041439795.1. Classification (NCBI taxonomy): domain Bacteria; kingdom Pseudomonadati; phylum Pseudomonadota; class Gammaproteobacteria; order Alteromonadales; family Shewanellaceae; genus Shewanella; species Shewanella sp. 5S214. Next base: position 322,704 of record NZ_JBGOOV010000001.1, on the reverse strand, counting down.
ACGGGTCTAAGCGCCGCCACTAAAGACTCACAAAAGTTTGTTGGCATATTATCTGGTATTGATGTGTTTAAGTGTCGCAGTTACGTTAAGTCGCTAGGCTCTCATAGTATTTAACGTAATAAATGTATTGATAAAGTGAAACGTAGTCATTGAGGCTTTATATATTGCTAAGTCACCACCAAAATCAGCATTGCCTATATTAGAGCGTGTATTCTTATGAGCTGCCCAACCAAACATGAGAGTTTACGTCGGCGGGCTAGCAGTCCTACCTGCATAAAAATTCACCTTCTTGCGCAGGGTATTGGCCAGAGAACCATGTATTTTCACTTTTTGCTCAATATTTTACATCTGGTTTATTATCGTTTTGGTCGGAATAAATAATTGCTTGTCCATTTTCAAATCTTACCCAATCAGGTACTTCAAAGTTAAGTGGTTTATTAGCCGTATATAGGGCAATTACTGCATCTGCGTCATACCGACTTGTTAATAATATTCAATAGTTATTGGTTTGTTTATTGAAAAATACTCCAGGATCACGAAAACAAAGTCGCTATAAGATCCTGTACCAACGAATGGGTAGTCAATATCAATCACTCGAACAAAACTGAGCATTTATATCCAAAAAAACACAGACTATTTATGTGTTACTAAACGGCGTCATGGCGATTTATTGCCGGTTAAGGGTAAGCATTACTATAATTCAGGTTAAACCAAAAACGTATATAACACTGTTTTTCCTTGATATTCTTTCTTGTAGGCGCTTGGTTATCAACTTTGTCTTAATAAATCACCACAGCAAGGGATTGATTTTTCATGTGCGGTTGGGGCTATGTGAGCTCAATGTCACGGAGCAACTTCAACATTATCTCATCAGCAGATTAATGAGTTTATCGAACCGCACAGATTGACTATCTTGGTAATAAAATAAATAGAATTATACATAAAGTTTGCAATATATGTTGAAACTTAGTTTCTTTGATGTTAAAAAGACAACGTTGTTTAAACCAGCAAAAGCTACTTTGAATTTGAATAAATATTCTAATATGTAGACTTTGATAACTAGCCTAAAAACAAAAAAGACAACGTTGTTAATTTGTAGTGAGTAATATCAACATTAATTAATTAGATCAATTGGGGACACACATAATGCAAAGGTTTCGTAAAAAGCCACTTACTGCGAGCGTAAGTGCTGTATTAATAGGCTTGCTCTTGCCATACAGTTCTTTAGCAGCTCAACAAGAACAAGTACAAGAGCCTCCTGAGGATGACGATATAGAAGTTATCGAAGTGTCTTATGGATATGGCAGTGTTAAAAAAAAGGACCTAACAGGTGCTGTAAGTTCTGTTAAGTTAGACGATGTAGTTGATATGCCTTCGGGTAATATAATGCAAAACTTGCAGGGTAGAGTACCTGGCTTACAAATTTCAACTAATGGTTCACCGGAGTCTACTGCAACGGTAAGGATACGTGGCCAAGGTTTAGGGCCATTAGGCAATAATGACCCTCTATATGTTATTGATGGTATTCCTACTAAGTCAGGAATGCATGAACTTAATAGCCATGATATTGCTGATATTCAGGTTTTACGAGACGCAGCCGCTGCTAGTATATTTGGGGCACGTTCTGGTAATGGCGTGATAGTCATTACAACGAAAAAAGGTCATGAGGGACTTGATTTTAATTTCTCTGCTAACCAATCTCAAGATGACTATAGCTATGATCTAAATCCGCTTAATACCCAACAACGTGGACAAGCTGTATGGCAAGCTGCTGTTAATGATGGTTCAAATCCAAATTCAGCCAGTTCGCTATATCGTTATGATTGGAATGGTGACTTCAGTAACCCCCAATTAAACGCGGTGATCTTACCTACTTATACCGATCCTCAACAAGTACAGCGTCCTGCAGACACGAATTGGTTTGATGAGGTAACCCGTACAGCTAAAGTTAGTGACCTTAACATTTCTTTATCAGGAGGTTCAGAAAATGCCTCTATTTATACTTCTTTAGGCTATTTCAATTCTGAAGGTGTTGTTGATGGTTCGGAATTTGAACGAATTAGTTTTCGAGTTAATTCTGATTACCAATTAACCGACAAATTAAAAATAGGCGAAAACTTCACTGTTACTAATCAAGAGTCAAATCTCATCAATGCGAGAGCTAGTGAAATTCTAGGGCTGGCAATAGAGCAACAATCTATTGTGCCCGTTTACAATGATGAAGGCGGCTGGGGTGGCCCTGTTCCTGGTGTCACGGACCGCGATAATCCAGTTAGAATAATCGAAATGAACCGCGATAATGTCAGTCGGTTTAATAAACTAATGGGTAATATCTTTTTTGAATATGAATTAATTGATGGGTTAACGCTAAAAAGTACTGTTGGACTTGATTACGGACAATACTACTTCAGAAACTATACTCGTGCTTTTCAAGCTGGCTCATTAAACTACGGAGATCAACTTTCAGTTACTGAAAACTGGAATAGTAGTTTTAGTTGGACAAACACTGCAGAGTATAAATTAGATGTTGGTGATAATCACAGTTTTACCTTTTTAGCCGGTACAGAACAAATCGATTATGAGTATGAAGGCTCTGTTGGTTTTGGTTCAGGTTTTGCCTCTGATGATCGTGATTATGCTCATTTATCACAAGCAACTGGAGACGTACGTGTTGAAGGTGATGGCGATAAGTGGACACTCGATTCTTACTTTGCTCGTATGGATTATAACTTTGATGATCGCTACCTCGCTGGGCTCACTATTCGTCGCGATGGTTCATCTCGGTTTGGTAGTAATAATAGTTACGGTAATTTTCCAGCTGCTTCAGCGGGATGGGTCATTAGCAACGAATCATTTTATGACTTCGAGTTTTTAAGCACCTTAAAAGTACGAGCTAGTTGGGGTAAAACGGGTAACCAAGAAATTCCTACAGATGCAACATATACAACGTATTTAAGTCGTTATGCAACACAGTCTTTATTCACTGATCAGCAAGATGAAGGCACCGCTTATGATATCGGCGGCGCTAATGGCGGCACCTTACCTTCAGGTTTTGTCAAAGCTCAAACAGGTAATGATGATTTAAAGTGGGAAACTTCAACGCAAAAAAATATTGGCATTGATTTTGGAATGCATTACGACACGATTTACGGCAGCATTGATTGGTTTGAAAAAACCACTGAAGATATCTTAACTCTTACCAACCCTATTGCGACGCTAGGTGAAGGCGCTCAGCAGTGGGTTAATGGTGGCACAATAGAAAACTCAGGTTTCGAATTTATAATTGGCTACGCAGATTACCTTTCATTCGATAGCCTAGATGATGATATTGATGTTGATATAAGCTTCAATATTTCTTCCGCTAAAAATAAAGTTGTTTCCCTTCCAAAAGATGTTGTTAACTCCTTTGGCGGCAATGGCGCTGATAAGACAATTGTTGGTCATTCTATTAATTCAGTTTATGGCTACGTTGCCGACGGTTTATTTCAAAATCAAGGTGAAATCGATGCTCACGCTGTTCAATCAGGTGCTGGCTTAGGAAGAGTTCGTTGGCAGGATCTTGATGGCAATGGTGTTATTAATGAAAACGACCAAACATTTTTTGCCGATACCGATCCTGATTTTATCTATGGCATGAATATGAACTTCAAATACAAAAGCTGGGATTTCACTATGTTCTGGCAAGGTGTTAAAGGAGGTCAAATTCGAAATGGTTGGCGTGGATTCACAGACTTTACATCACTCAACATAGGTTCTAACTATGGCGATCGTGTTCTTAATGCTTGGTCAAGCAGCAATACTGATACCGATGTTCCTGCGTTAACTGCAATTGATAACAATGGTGAAGGTCGTCAATCAAGCTTATTTTGGGAAGAGGGTACCTATCTTAAATTGCGCAATTTATCTATAGGGTATACCCCCGATGAACAGTGGTTAAGTCACTACGGTATAAGTTCTGCACGAATTTATTTTCAGGGAAGTAACTTATTGACCATTACGCCATCAGGGACGTTAACTCAGGATCCTGAAACTCCGAACGGAACCTTCCCAAATCCTAAACGTTTCACGTTAGGCGTGAACCTCACTTTTTGATTTATTAAAACAAAAACGATACGAGCACTTATTATGAATAAAATAAAAACGCTATTTTCAGCAACTACATTTGCTCTTTTTTTAGCTTCGTGTGGTGGTTCTGATCTTGATGTTGCACCTTCAGGGGTATTGACCGAAGAACAAGTTTCTAACAGTAAAAATGTAGATGCGTTGATCATCGCAGCCTACTCATATCTAGGTAACGATCATTATACCGCGCCTAACTTTTTATGGCCGACGGGGAATTTACGCGCAGGAGACGCCCATAAAGGCGGTAATGGACCTGGTGATATTTTTGCTTATCATGCTTTGTCTTTATATCAGCCAGTAGTGCCTGATATGGAGTCATTCCCGCCAGATTTGATTGATTTGAACAACAAAAAATGGGTACGTAATTACACGGGTATTTCAAGAGTCAACTCAGCATTAGCGGTAATCGCAAATGCGCCAGATGCAATTGAAGACAGTGCTGCAAAACAATCCGAACTGCGGTTTATTCGCAGTATTTTCTACTTTGATTTAAAAATACATCATAAACATATCCCGTGGATTGATGAAACAATGACACAAGATCAGATACTTCTCACGACTAATAGTGATCTGAGCGATCAGGAGTTATGGGATAAAATTGCTGCTGATTTTGAGTTTGCTGCCAATCATTTACCACAAACTCAAAAAGATGTCGGGCGAGCTTCAGCGTTATCTGCTAAGGCATATTTAGCTAAAGCATTGCTCTACCAGGCTTATGAGCAGAATGAGTTACATCAAGTTATCAATATTAATAAAGATAAACTTGTAAAAGTGGTCGCTCTGGTTAATGAAATTGAACAGGCGGGCGTATATGGCTTATTTGATGATTACGCGAATAACTTTTTGTTTGAAAGTGAAAATGGCAAAGAATCAGTATTCGCTATTCAGCGTTCTTTAAATGACGGTTCGCCAGATGGACGTGGAAGCTGGCCTAGTGCATTAAATGCCCCATTGGCTGGAGGCTTTGGTTGCTGTGGTTTCCATGTACCAACAGAAAATTTTGTCAATGCGTTTAAAACAGATCAACAAGGCTTACCGTTATTTGACACTTTTAACGATTTCAATTACGACAAGGTGACCGATGCAGTTGATCCTCGCCTAGATCATACTGTGGCGATGGAAGGTAAACCATTTAAATATGACGAGAATTTGATCCACGGCGGTGATAGTTGGGCTCGAGCTCCGGGGATATATGGCAACTTTACAGCGATGAAGGATCTTGAACACCCAGATTGTAGTTGTCGTGGTCAGAATGGACCATTTCCTATCTTTTCATTAAATACACCGCTCATTCGTTACGCTGATGTATTACTTTGGAAAGCAGAAGCGTTAATTGAGTTAGATCGGTATGACGAAGCATTGCCAATCATCAATCGCATTCGTGAGCGCGCTAAAAATAGCACCGGTAAATTACACAACGCCAGTATTTATAATATTGGCTCATATACAAGTTTTGTTTCTAAAGAGCAAGCAAGAGAGGCATTGCGCTTTGAGCGACGTTTAGAATTAGGGCTTGAAGGACATCGCTTTTTTGACTTAGTGCGTTGGGGAATAGCGAAAGAAACGATTGATAGTTATTTAGCAATTGAAGCGTTACGCAAACCTTATTTGGCCGATGCTGTTTTCACTAAAGGTCGTGATGAGTATTTACCTATTCCGAATCAGCAAATGATTTTAAGTGGTGGGTTGTATACACAAAACCCAGGTTATTAATAGCGGTGGCTTGTATACACAAACTCAGGTGATTAATTGGGGTGGGTTTTATACACAAAACCCAGGTGATTAATAGCCGTGGCTTGTATACACAAGACTCAGGTGATTAATAGCGAGTTTTATACACAAACTCAGGTTACTAATTAATGGTGGGTTTCGGCCCACCTTTTAAATTTAACGTGTTAAGAGTGATTATGAAAAAAATTATTTACTGGTCAGCGACTGTTGCAGTTGCTGGATTTTTATTCGGTTTTGATACCGCGGTTATATCCGGTGCTGATAAACCTATTCAAGCATTATGGAATACGAGTTCGTTATTTCATGGTCTTTTTATTATGTCTTCGGCTTTATGGGGGACACTACTTGGTGCATTAACCGGTAATTACCCATGCGATAAGTGGGGGAGAAAACCCACATTGATTTTAGTCGGGGTGTTATTTTTTATTTCGGCACTTGGCTCTGCCATGGCTCCTGAAGTTTACAGCTTTGCTTTATTGCGATTTATTGGCGGTGTGGGAGTGGGGATTTCTTCAATTGTTGTACCTGCCTATATTTCTGAGATTGCTCCAGCTAAGTTCCGTGGCCGTTTGGTTGCGCTTTATCAGTTCCAAATTGTATTTGGTATCTTAGTCGCGTTTGTTTCTAATTTTTTAATTGCAGGTACATCCTCAATTGATTGGCGTTTAATGTTAGGTGTGGAGGCAATACCTGCTTTAGCTTATTTGTTAATGATCATTAAGGCACCTGAAAGCCCACGTTGGTTAGTGCAAAAGAAAAATCAGAGAACCAAAGCGCGTTCCATTTTAGTTACCTTAGGTGAAGAAGATCCAGACCAAGTATTAAATGAAATTGAGCGCGACAAGTTACACAACAGTCAATCAAAGCTATTTGGTGGTAGTTACAATAAGGCCATATTATTTGCATTTTTATTTGCCGCATTTAATCAATTATCAGGAATTAACTTTATTATTTATTATGCCCCGCGTGTATTTGAACTTGCTGGTTTGGATGTAAATCAATCATTACTTTCAGGCGCTGGGATCGGTGTGGTTAACTTATGTTTTACCATGCTAGGTTTATCCTTGATTGATAAGTATGGTCGCCGTGCGCTGATGTATATAGGCTCAATTGGCTATGTTATTTCTCTTTCGGTGGTGGCGTGGGCGTTTAGTACGGATTCTGGCGGCTTAACGGTCGTAGCATTTGTATTTGTGTTTATTGCCGCTCATGCCATTGGCCAAGGTACCGTTATTTGGGTCTTCATTGCAGAAATATTTCCTAATAATGTACGTTCAAAAGGTCAGTCTTTGGGCTCAGGTACGCATTGGTTTTTTGCCGCAGCAATCACTTTACTTATGCCATTTTTCTTAGAGCGCTTTAGTGCCACTGAAGTGTTCACTTTCTTTACGTTAATGATGTTAGGCCAGTTAATTTTTGTTGCGTGGTTTATGCCAGAAACAAAAGGACGGTCTTTAGAAGCAATTTCATTAGATACCAATAATAAGCATGGAGCATTAGATGCGAACCGTTAATTTAGTATTAATTTCATCATTTTTGGCAGCATGTAGTATGACAAACCAAACTGAAAAAACTGCCCTTGAGGGTGTAGATAAACCTAGCAAAGAGGTGTTTCGTCCCGCTTTTCATTTTACCCCTAAAAAGCATTGGATGAATGATCCTAACGGTATGGTTTATTACCAAGGTGAATATCATCTGTTTTACCAGCATAATCCTGATTCATCTGTATGGGGGCCAATGCATTGGGGACATGCAATTAGTAAAGATATGGTTCATTGGCAGCATCAAGACATTAAGCTGTTTCCTGATGAGCACGGTACTATCTTCTCCGGTAGTGCGGTGGTTGATTGGCAAAATAGTAGCGGCTTTGGCACTAAAGAAAATCCACCATTAGTGGCTATATTTACCTATCACGATGATAAAAAGGCTGCACTGGGGGCGATTGATTTTCAAACGCAAGGTATAGCATATAGCACCGATAAAGGCCGTACATGGAAAAAATACGCTAATAATCCGGTATTAAAAAACCCTGGGATCCGCGATTTTCGTGATCCTAAAGTAAGTTGGCATGAGGATACCCAGCAGTGGGTTATGGTATTGGCTCAAGATGATCATATTGGCTTTTACAGCTCAAAAGATTTAAAAACATGGCAATTTGAAAGTAACTTTGGCGCCGATTGGGGAAGTCACGCAGGTGTATGGGAGTGTCCAGACCTTATTCGCGTGCGTATTGAAGGCACAGATGAATATAAATATGTTTTATTAGTGAGCATCAACCCAGGCGCGCCAAATGGCGGCTCTGGTACACAATACTTTGTCGGCGATTTCGACGGTGAAAAATTTGTACTTGATAGTGATTATCAAAAAATGCTTACTGCAACGCCAGCCGTTTTCCCCCAAGGACTTGATTTTTCTAATTTCAAGAGTGGTTTAAAAAATTGGCAAGTATCTGGTGATGCATTCCATATAGTTAATGATCAACCAGCAAATACGATTGCCAGTTCTTTTAAAGGTTCTGATAAGGCAATTGGCACATTAACCTCAACATCATTTGCGATCGATCATGATTTCATTAACTTTAAGATTGCAGGCGGAAAGCATCACAATAGTACCGCAATACAGTTGTTAGTTAATGGCGAGATTGTTAAAACCGCAAGCGGAAATAATACCGGTACTATGACAGAGCGTTCATGGAACGTAAGTCAATTAAAAGGCCAGCAAGCTTATATTAAAGTGGTCGATAATGAACGAGGTGATTGGGGGCATATAAAAATCGCTGATATCGTATTTTCTGATAATGCAGCAAATGAAAGATATGAACCTTCAATATGGTTAGACTACGGCACAGATAATTATGCAGGTGTCACTTTTTCTGATGTCAAAGACGGTAGACACTTATTTATGGGGTGGATGAGTAACTGGCAATACGCAAACCAAGTACCCACTGAAGTATGGCGCAGTGCAATGACGATTCCCAGAGAATTAACCTTATTGCAAACAGCAAGTGGCGTGCGTTTAGCATCTCAGCCTATTAAAGAACTCGATAGTTTATTGAGTAACACACAACAAAAGGCAAGCCTAACTGGTGCAAATAGCTATCAGTTAGATGAGCTTTTTACTGTTGAACCTGGGCAATTTAAGGTGAGCTTTAGTTTATCAAACGCTGAGCAAGTTACTGATATTGTGCTTAGCTCTGATACGGGTGAATACACTAAGCTGCAGCTAAACCCAGCTCAAGGGCAACTTGTACTTGATCGCAGACAATCAGGTTTAAAAGACTTTGAAGATGGGTTTGCTTCTTTACAAACAGCCCCATTACAAAAGGGCCTTGAGTATTACGATGTTGAGATATGGGTAGATAAAGCGTCGGTAGAAGTGTTTGTAAATAAAGGGGTTAGCTCTATGACCTCGATTGTTTTTCCAACCTCTCCTTACAATAAAATACAAGTAAGTGCTGAGCAGCCTTTGTCGCTTAGTGACGTTAAGTTAAATAATATAGCAATAGAAAAATAACTTCCAAAATGACTCTATATTATTATAGAGTCATTAATCTTTCTCCAAGGCTATGCGATATATGAGTAGCAACTATCGACTCTTAAGTGTCATTTTGTTTGTTTATTTTATGGCATGGTCTTTTTCTTTTTCATTATTTCCTATTTGGCTTAGTCAAGAAGTAGGCCTCAATAGTGCTAAAGTCGGGATTATCTTTAGTATTAATTCCATCATGGCTTTACTCGTGATGCCTTGCTACGGCATTTTGCAAGATAAACTCGGTTTACAAAAAACACTGCTTTACTTCATTGCATTTTTCATTATGTTGATTGGCCCGTTTGTTAGTTATGTATACGCGCCACTACTACAAACGCAGTTTTATCTGGCTGCTATTTTAGGCGGTGCCGTTTTTTCATGTGCATTTTTAGCTGGAGTAGGGACGCTTGAAAGTTATATTGATAAACAAAGTCGCTCGACGAACTTTGAATTTGGTAAAGCTCGAATGTGGGGGTCACTAGGTTGGGCCATGGCAAGCTACTTTGCAGGTCTTTCGTTTAATTTATCCCCTAGTTTAAATTATTGGTTATCAAGCATTGCGGCGGTTTGCTTAATAGGTTTTTTAGCCTTTGTTAAGGTCGCACAAAATCAGAGTGAAATAGCGCCTTCTCGAACTTTTACTCCTGTAAAACAGCTTAAAGCCTTTTTTAAAATCGCAGGACTGTGGCGGTTAAGTGTGTTTGTGATCGGTGTTAGTTGTATTTATGCGGTATTTGATCAGCAATTTGCTATTTATTACACCTCTTTTTTTGACACCCCAGAGCAAGGTCGAGAAATTTTTGGCTATTTAACTTCAGCGCAAGTTATCCTTGAAGCGGTTATTTTGTATTTAGCTGTAAAATGGGTGAATTATTTGGGCGTTAAAAATTCGTTGCTGTTAAGTGGTGTATTGATGGCGATACGAATATATTGCTCGGGGGTTGTTAGTGATCCTATCAGCATTAGTTTATTGAAATTGTTACACGCAATTGAATTACCGCTGATGCTGATTGCGTTATTTAAATATATAAATATGCATTTTGACGCTCGCTATTCAGCGATGATCTATATAATTGGCTTTCAATTTACTACGCAATTGGTGGCATCAATGTTAGCCGTCGGGGTAGGCGTTGTATATGATCATGTAGGCTTTGCGTTAGCCTATCAATATTTGGGTTTGGTTATCTGTGTGTTTATCGTATTATCGTTTTTTGCATTAAAAACAGATGTTATTAAAACGAATTGCGAGCAATCAATTTAAACGGTAAGTGGTGGTGAACAATATCAGTGCGCTGCTCTATAAGATACTCCATTGCCCAACGTCCCATCGCATGATGTGGTAGTGCCATCGTAGTTAAATTCGGTTGTAATAATTCTGGAATACTGCCCCAATCATCAAAACTTGCAATACCAATGTCCTTACCAACTACCATTCCTTTATCATGCACAACAAAATAAATTTCCAGCGCCATGGGATCTTGCCCGCATATAATAGCATCAGGTTTAAACTCGTCTATCACTCGCGCCGCAGATTCTCTCGAGGTAGAAATATCACTACCATCGGCTTGACAAAAAATAACCGATTCAATGAGTAAATCATCGAGCGGTAAGCCGTGCTTTTTAAATGAATTTATAACGCCTTGTTTGCGACCTTTGGCAGCAATTATATGCTCATTTAAGTTTAAGAAAGCAATTCGGCGATAGCCTTTACGTATTAATGCATCGGTAATATCTTCACCGGCTTGTTGCTCATCAGGTACTACGCAAGGAAAGTTATTTGAAGCAGGGAAGCAGTTAGCTAAAATAGTTGGGATTTTTTTTAGTTCATCAGCGATTACAACTTGGCGATGATACATTGCTGAATAGATAACACCCTCTACGCGATACTCTAAAAGGCTTTCGATAGCTCTGTCTATACTCGCTTGGGTTTCGTTAACATTGAGGATCAACAGTTCTTTATTTTTCTGCCAAGCAATTTCTTGGGCACCACGAATAATATCGAAAGTATAAGGAACACTAAGCAGTTCATCAGCAATAATTGCGTAAATGTTTGATTTTTTACGTCGCGTTATGCTTGCCGCACGATTAGGGCGATAATCTAATTCTTTTATTGCTTTAAGAACCTTCTCGCGGTTAATCTTTTTGACTGTTGGATCATTATTGACCACTCGCGATACTGTCTTGAATGAAACACCTGCGTGGACAGCCACTTGCTTAATTGTAACCATACTAGAATAAGACCCTCTCTGAGTCATTAGAGTATAACAGCTGATTAGATTTTATTTATGTGTTTTTATAATAGTTTTATTACAAATATAAGCAGTAACTATAAATCTTGGCTTACTGTAGCCAAATTTTTTATTGCTAAATCAGATGATTTTTGACCACAAACATCTGGAGAATATACAGCGTTATTGAGTAAGCAAAAAGGTAAACTTACTCAACAGACAAGCTTTAAATTGAAACCTTGGGAATATAGAGTGTATGTTCAGTGATATTAATAAGCTAAGCGAAAATTTTATACATTAAATAGTCACATAATGGTGCTCAAACGAGTGCTAATTATTATAGTTACTCGTTTGAGTGCCAATGTAATGAAGAAAATAAAGGAAAAGAGGTTTGAATTATCTATTACCGAAAATCTATACCTTAATTTTAGGGCAACAAAAACTTAAAAGCCGGCAGAAAAAGAATCCAAGGATCTCACTACTCTGTTTTATCCTTAAATTCGCACAGGTCTTCGATAATACAGGAGCCGCAACGGGGTTTTCTGGCTAAGCAAGTGTACCGTCCGTGAAGAATAAACCAATGATGAACATCCACTTTAAACTCATTCGGCACCACTTTAAGCATATTCAGTTCAACTTGATCGACATTTTTGCCTGGGGCAAATTTAGTCCGGTTTGCTAACCTAAAAATATGCGTGTCAATGGCAATGGTTGGCCAGCCAAAAGGTAATTATGCTAGACAGGCGCAAAGGTTTGCATTCGTATTCATGTTAATGGACTGTTTAAAATAATGTCGCTACATCGTATATTCTTTGAACTTAATCGTTTAAGGTGTTCCACAAATGAAAAAACTTACGCTCATATTACTGCTTTTAGGGCTGTGTGCTTGTACTAATATAAGTAAAAAAACTAAGACAACGAATATTTCCTCAAATTATGTTCCGCAAGAATATGTGAAGTTAACGCATCCTCAGTGGAGTAAGAATGCAAGTTTTTATCAAATTAATACGCGACAGTTCACGCCTGAAGGAACATTTGCAGCCGCTGAGCATCAACTACCACGATTAAAAGAACTTGGCGTCGATATTCTTTGGTTAATGCCGATTCATCCGATTGGCGAAGAAAACAGAAAAGGGTCGCTGGGTAGCCCTTATTCAGTAAAAGATTACTACGGTGTTAACCCTGAGTTTGGTACTTTAGATGACTTAAAAAGCTTTGTTAATGCTGCTCACGAATTAGGTATGTACGTTATTTTAGATTGGGTCGCGAATCATAGTGCCTGGGATAATGAATTAAGGCATAAGCACCCAAATTGGTATACAAAAAATTCGCAAGGCAATTTTCAACCTACGCCTTGGTGGGATTGGTCAGACATAATAGACTTTGATTATAACGTACCAGAAATGCGTGAATACATGACTGATGCAATGAAGTATTGGGTCAAAGAAGCGAACATTGATGGTTATCGATGTGATGTAGCAGGTTTTGTTCCTCTAGATTTTTGGGAAAACGTTAGGTCAGAGCTAGACGCGATCAAGCCTGTTTTTATGTTAGCTGAATGGGAGATGCGGGATTTACATGCTAAAGCTTTTGATGCTACTTATGCATGGTCTTGGCAGGAAGCTATTCATGATATTTTAAGTGGTCACGCTGATCTAAATAGGTTGTTTGTATACTATTCATGGAATGAGGGAGCTTACCCAAAAAATAGCTACCGGATGACGTATGTTTCAAATCACGATGCTAATTCGTGGGAAGGTACCGTATTTGAACGTTATGGTAGTGAAGAAAAAGTAGCGACAGCTATTGTATTGTCTATTGTCGGTGAAGGTATGCCATTAATTTATAATGGACTTGAAGCTGGGAATAATAAGCGGCTTGAGTTTTTCGAAAAAGATCCTATTAAATGGAAAGAGCATGAGTTTAAGCCATTGATTCAGAAGCTCTTAGCTTTACAGAAACAAAATAGTGCGTTATGGCATGGCAAGTATGGCGCGAGAATGGAACGTATTTATAATACTAACCCGACTGAAGTGTTTAGTTTTATACGCGAAAATACCAAAGATAAAGTGTTTGTTGTGATTAATTTTTCTGATAAAGAGCAAGATATTCAATTTATGGGGCCACAAACAGCTGGAGTATATACAGAGCTATTTAGCAAACAAAAGGCAACGCTTACTGAAGACACAAGCCTTAAGTTGGCGCCTTGGGAGTATAGAGTTTATGTTCAGTAATAATTAAAGGTTAAGCGGCTATTTAAGGTTTTCAAATTAAGATAATCATGCGAGTAGCACATATTTAAGTTATTCGCATGATCATCAATATATTTCAATTAAAAATTAGCTTACTCAGTCTTATCTTTAAACTCACACAAGTCTTCGATAATACAGGAGCCGCAACGGGGTTTTCTGGCTAAGCAAGTGTACCGTCCGTGAAGAATAAACCAATGATGTACGTCTACTTTAAACTCATTCGGCACCACTTTAAGCATATTCAGTTCAACTTGATCGACATTTTTGCCTGGGGCAAATTTAGTCCGGTTTGCTAACCTAAAAATATGCGTGTCAACGGCAATGGTTGGCCAACCAAAAGCGGTATTGAGTACTACATTGGCCGTTTTTCGTCCTACTCCAGGTAAAGCTTCTAACGCTTCTCGATTTTCGGGCACTTCACCAGCATGTAAATCAATCAGCATTTTACAGGCGTTAATCACATTAATAGCTTTGTTATTGTATAAGCCAATGGTTTTAATATATTGCTTGAGCCCGTCAACGCCTAAGTCGTAGATTGCTTGAGGCGTATTGGCAATTGGAAACAGTTTATCAGTGGCTTTATTGACACTGACGTCAGTTGCTTGTGCTGATAATGTGACCGCAACTAAGAGCTCAAATGGGCTGGAAAAATTAAGTTCGGTCTCAGGTTTAGGGTTATTGTCCCTTAATCGGCAGAGAATTTGATGGCGTTTATCTTTATTCATAATAATCGGTCAATTTATCGTTAAGTTAACGGCCGCTGTCGGTTAACAGCGGTTGAGTATTAGTTGACTTTAGTGATCCGAGCCCGCGTAACACCAACTACTTCAGCTTTAGGTTGCATGGCTTTTACTCGGCTGTCGATGACATTTTTAAGGGCGATTAGTAATCCCATGCCAATGAATGCTCCAGGCGGTAACATGGCCAATAAAAATGGTGTGTCTACCTGCCATACATGAATGGTCAATACACTGGCCCAATCACCTAATAATAGATCTGCACCGTCAAAAAGAGTCCCTTGACCAATGAGTTCACGGCTTGCACCTAACACTACCAATACTGCGGTAAATCCCAAGCCCATCATCAATCCATCGAATGTCGAGTGGGCTAATGAATTACGCGATGCAAATGCTTCAGCGCGACCTATGATGACGCAGTTAGTGACGATCAAGGGTAAGAAAATACCTAATGATAAATATAAATTATAGGCATAAGCGTTAATCAGTAATTGCACACAAGTCACCAGTGCAGCAATGATCATCACAAATACCGGGATTCGAATTTCTTTAGGAACAAAATCGCGCACTAAAGAGACTAAAATATTTGAGCCAACTAATACCAGCAAAGTGGCCACACCTAAACCTAACGCGTTAGTAATGGTGGCAGTAACGGCAAGTAGTGGACATAGGCCTAAGAGTTGCACTAACCCTGGATTGTTTTTCCATAGCCCTTGAGCGGCTATTTCACGATAATTACTCATGGCTGGCCTCACAGGCATAATGACTTTGGTACAGTGTTTGACGATGTTGTTCAATAAACGTCATCGCTTTAGTAATGGCTTTAACATAAGCGCGTGGAGTAATGGTTGCACCGGTAAATTGATCAAACTGGCCACCGTCTTTTTTTACTTTCCACATGCTGGTGTTGTCTTTAAATAATTTGCCACTGAAATGGGTTACCCAATCAGATTTACGAAGATCGATTTTATCACCTAACCCAGGAGTTTCTTGATGGGAAAGGGTTCGCACACCTAATATTTCCCCTTGGTTATCAACGCCGATAATCAGTTTTATCTCGCCGTTATAGCCATCTGGTGCAATTGCTTCTATTGCGATAGCGACAGGTTGATCACCCTGATAAGCAAGATATGCCGGTAAATCGGCTTCTGTGCCTAATAGTTCTGGCGAGTTAACCAAAATACATTGCTCACTGAGTACATTATCGTGTAACTGGGGCGGAATGATTTGGTTGAGAATCAAGGTTAATTGTTTTTGCTGTTGCAATGAAATCGTGTCGCTGGTTAACGCATGCACTAATGCTACAAGACCTGTGCAACACAAGGCAAATAGGCCCAGTAAAAGACCATTTTTAATCATCGGGTTAGTGGTTAAAATAGACATAATTAATTTCCTGCTCGATGACCATAACTGCGAGGGCGAACATAATAATCGATAAATGGTGCGCACATATTCGCCAGTAACACAGCAAATGCGACAGCATCAGGATAGCCGCCAAACGTTCTTATTAAGTAAATAAGTAAGCCTATCATGGCGCCAAATATTAGACGACCACGAGTACTCGTTGCCGCAGTCACAGGGTCAGTGGCAATAAAAAATGCCGCCAGCATGGTTCCCCCAGAAAATAAATGCATCGTAGGGCTCACGAAGGTATCAGGGCTGATTAAAAAGCCAATACTGGCACAAACAAATAAGCTCAAAAGAATTGATCCGCTTATGTGCCAGCGGATCACCTTGAGCTTCAGCATGACTATGCCGCCAATGAGATAGGCGAGATTGACCCAAAACCAACCTTCGCCAACAGTGCCAGAAAAGATAGTCTTAGTCATACTTTCTGTTGTCGTCAGGCCCATCGACAGGTCAGTTTTTAGGGTATCTAGTGGCGTGGCCATCGTTGTGCCATCAATCGCAAGATGGAAATAGTCTGCAGCGTAGCCAGTGTTTAATTGAAAGATACTGTTGAATGTATGCAACATATCGGCGCTGTTGAGGGCTAATGTTTGCGGGGCAACCCATGATGTCATTTGCACTGGAAATGAGATCAACAGCAGTACGTATGCAGCCATAGCAGGGTTAAAGACATTATTGCCCAATCCGCCATAGAGCTGCTTGACAATCACAATCGCAAATAATGTCCCGATAACGATCATCCACCAGGGTGCTAAAGGCGGAATTGCAACCGCCAGTAAGCTTGCCGTCACCAATGCGCTATTATCCGCTAAGGTTGCCGTTATATTTTTGTGACGTAACTTTATTACTGCAGCTTCAGCGAGATAAGCTACTGTGATGGCGAGTAATAATTGAACTAAGGTTCCATAGCCAAAATAATAGCTTTGTACAGCAATCCCAGGGATCAGGCATAGCGCAACGCGCTTCATCACTGTATTGGTTTGCGATGTTGAACTGACATGTGGTGATGAGGCAATTTTAAATGCCATAGTGGTTATTCCTCTTGCTTAGCACTGTTAGCGAGTTTCTTGGCTTTCGCTTTGGCGACAGCGGCGGCAATTTTGGCTTTTTTGTCATCAATAGGAGCTTCGCTATTGGTCATATCAACATCACTAGCGGTCTTAATCGCCTGATTGACGACGGTAGATGATACGGCTGACTCATCTGTTTGCGTCAACTCATTAGCTAATGCTGCTTTTTTAGCTTTTGCTTTAGCCACTGCGGCAGCGATTTTAGCTTTTTTGTCATCGACAGGAGCGGCATTAATACTGCTATCTGTTGCACTCGGGCTATTTATCGCCTCAGCCGTAACAGCACTATCAGACTCAGCAGGGTTATCGGTTGCAGCCGATTCATTCGCTAACGCGGCTTTTTTGGCTTTTGCTTTAGCCACCGCAGCAGCGATTTTAGCTTTTTTGTCATCAACAGGAGCGACGTTAATACTGCTATCTGTTGCACTCTGGCTATTTATCGCCTCAGCCGTAACAGCACTATCAGACTCAGCAGGGTTATCGGT
>NZ_JBGOOV010000001.1:304819-305042 GCF_041439795.1 Shewanella sp. 5S214 | reverse complement strand
TTGCAGCCGATTCATTAGCTAACGCGGCTTTTTTGGCTTTTGCTCGAGCTACCGCAGCGGCAATTTTTGCTTTTTTGTCATTGACAGGAGCGACGTTAATACTGCTATCTGTTGCACTCGGGTTATTTATCGACTCAGCCGCAACAGCACTATCAGGCTCAGCTGGGTTATCGGTTGCAGCCGATTCATTAGCTAACGCGGCTTTTTTGGCTTTTGCTCGAGC